>CASEHF010000025.1 GCA_949287685.1 uncultured Christensenella sp.
GCACTCGCAAATTGACCTAGACTCCTTGTTCTTTACCTTTATACTTTGTTAAGTTAATAGAGGTTGCATTTCTATAGGCATTACAATGGAACAGAAAGGAGTTAGTAAAGTGGTTAGTGTAAAACTAAGTGAGGCAATACAAACAGCACAGTAGAGGGGGTCAGCCTACTTCCACTGCCAGCCATTAACTTCGTATAAATGGTAAATAACTGTGTCGTAACGGTCTAATTTGCTCGATTACATATTATAATATGTGCACTCGCAAATTGACCTAGACTCCTTGTTCTTTACCTTTATACTTTGTTAAGTTAATAGAGGTTGCATTTCTATAGGCATTACAATGGAACAGAAAGGTGTTAGTAAAGTTTGTGAGTGTAAAATAGCAATACAAATAGCACAGTAGTTTCAGCTGGTATAATTAAATAAAATATGTAAACTAGGGAATTATTATGGGATTTTTTAACAAGATTAAGGAGGCTTTTAAAAAAACAAAGGCCTCATTTGATAACAAACTGATGTCAATAATGTCGCACGGCGAACTAGATGATGATTTTTTTGATGAATTAACTGATATTTTAATTTCATCTGATTTAGGAATAGAATGCTCGGAGGAAATAGTTGAGCGTTTGCGAGTCGAGGCTAAAAAAACAAAACTTCGTAACCAAGAGGATGTAAAGCAAGCATTACGCGACATTATGCAGGACATTTTAGAGGAAAACGAAGCGCTCGAGATTGAGTACCCATTGGTGCTGATGATTGTCGGTGTAAACGGAGTAGGTAAGACTACCACAATTGGTAAACTCGCAAACTATTATAAATCTAAGGGCAAGTCCGTGCTACTTGTAGCAGGGGACACCTTTAGAGCGGCGGCTAGCGAGCAACTAGCGATTTGGGCAAGCAAGAATAATGTAAAAATTATTCGCAATGATGAGGGGGCTGACCCTGCTAGTGTTGTGTATGATGGTATTTCTAGTGCAAAGGCAAAGGGTACCGATGTCGTAATTATTGATACCGCTGGTAGACTGCATAACAAGGCAAATTTAATGGAGGAATTAAAGAAAGTCTCCAAAGTAGTGACTAATAACTGGCCCGAGGTTTGCTATCAAAAACTGCTAGTTCTCGATGCGACAACTGGGCAAAATGCCTTAAGTCAAGTCGAATACTTTGATGAGGCGATAGGTCTCGATGGGCTAATAGTTACGAAACTTGATGGTACTGCAAAGGGTGGCGTGATTCTAGGTATTGCGCAAGAGTACTCGACCCCTGTTGTGTTTATTGGCACGGGAGAGAAAATTGATGACATTGATGAATTCGATGCAAAAGAATTTGTCGAGGCTATTATATAGTATTAGAATAGTAAGTTAGCGAGTGAAATTTGAGAAAAATATTGACAAAAGATTAGGTTATTATGATTAGGAAATTGCAAAATACAGATTTTGATGCATTAGTAACACTTTTTTCGCAGTTATATAAGTTGCATTATGAGGCGCGCGAGGATGTTTTTAATATAGCCCAAAACTAAAACACGAGTAAAACTCGTGTTTTTTTGTATAAAAATTATATTTTAGGTTCAAAATCTTGAAAAATTATATTGTCTACATATTTGATAATTTCCAGATATTGTGTTTGAGACTTTACAGTCCAGCCAAGTACGGGGAGGCCTTTACATTTATTCTTTATAAATATATTAGGCAAGTCCTCTACATTGTATGCAATAAATTGCGGCTTTGCGCGTTTGTTAAACCACATATTGCGCAATGCTAAACGCTTAATAAATGATTTAGGGCGATTTTCCATATTTTTAGTAAACTTTGCGCTTAGAATACCGCGTGTAATCTCGGGAGCGTTGTTTTTAAACCATTCAATACTAAATGGGTTAAATGACTGCACGGCAAATTGACCGTTATACTTTTTTAAAATTTCATAAATTTTCGCCTCATCTACGCCTACTTTTATATTTTCGGATTTTATCTCGACCAAAATCGGCGTGCGATTATCGACTAAGGCAAGCACCTCATCTAGGGTGGGAATAGTGTACTCTGTGTCTAGTAACTTATAGTTTTTGAGGTCTGTATGCTTTAGATTTTTCACATATCCATCTTTGCCTGTCATACGCCCAAGCTGACTGTCGTGAAAGACTACGACAGTACCATCTGAAATCACATGCACATCGAGTTCAATAGCGTATCCTTTTTCAATTGCCTGTTCAAACGCGCCAAGTGAATTTTCGGGAAAGTCCTCGTTATTGAAAAACCCCCTGTGAGCAATAAATTTTTCTACTAACCAAGATTTAAATATTTCCATAAACTTAACCCATACCTTTTTGTAAAGTATAGCAAAATTAAATAATTTTATCTACTAATTTTCTATATTTTATGCAAAATTCAATAGAAAATGACTAAATATGACAAGAAAAGCGCAAAATTTTGCGCCTTTACTACATTTTTTATTAACTTAGGTTTGTTTTTATGCTAATTTATCTAACTAAGTATTGATTAAAAATTCAGTTTCTCTGACATTTTTTTTTGTTCTTGTTTGTGCTTTTATTATTAATTTTTATTGATAGTAGCATAAATAGTAAAAAAGTCAAGGTATGTTATATCAAAAATATTGCAAAAAGATTAACTTTTTAGTATAATGATCTAATAATAAATTTGGAGAGAGAAATGAACGACAGACAGCAGCATATCCGTAATTTTTGTATAGTTGCACATATTGACCACGGCAAGAGTACTCTAGCCGATAGATTGCTTGAGGCAACGGGGACAGTCGCAAAGCGTGATTTGCAGGAACAACTGCTCGATAGTATGGACCTTGAGCGTGAGCGCGGTATTACTATCAAACTAACCCCCACGCGTATGAAATACAGCTATAAGGGTGAGGAGTATATTCTAAATTTAATTGACACTCCTGGACATGTTGACTTTACATACGAGGTGAGCCGTTCGCTCGCTGCGTGCGAGGGCGCAATTTTGATAGTTGATGCGGGACAAGGTGTGGAGGCGCAGACTATGGCAAATGCGCATTTAGCGCTTGATAATAGATTGGAGATTTTGCCCGTTATCAATAAAATTGATTTGCCTAGTGCAGACCCTGAGAAAGTAAAAAATGAAATCGAAGAGGTTATCGGTATTCCTGCTATGCACGCCCCTTGTATTTCAGCAAAAGAAGGCACAAATATCCCCGATGTTCTTGAGGGGATTATTAAGGAATTCCCAAGCCCAAAGGGTGATGAAAATGCTCCCTTAAAATGCTTAGTGTTTGATAGTTATTATGACAATTTCAAGGGTGCAATTTGTCTTGTGCGCGTGTTTGATGGCAGTGTTAAAAAAGGCGACAAAATCAAGTTTATGCAAACAAATAATGAGTTTGAGGTTACCGAAGTCGGATATTTTGTGCCAAAACCCATAGAAAGTGATGTTTTGAGTGCTGGCGAGGTCGGTTATATTGCCGCTAGTATCAAAAAGGTGAGTGAGGCGCGCGTAGGTGATACCATCACGAATGCGGTTTTTCCATGTGCTGAGGCTTTACCAGGGTATAAGCAGGTAAAACCCGTAGTGTTTAGTGGTATTTTCCCTGTTGATGGTAGTAAGTATGGCGAACTAAAAGATGCGTTGGAAAAACTAAAACTTAACGACAGTGCATTAGAGTATTCCCCAGAAACTTCGGTAGCGCTAGGCTTTGGATTTCGATGTGGCTTTTTGGGGCTACTCCATATGGAAATTATTCAAGAAAGGCTCGAGCGCGAGTTTAACCTTGAAATTATAGCAACAGCCCCAGGGGTGAATTACCATATCTTTAAAACAAATGGCGAAATGATAGAGGTTAGCAATCCAAGCAACCTCCCTGAGCCTAGTTTGATTGAGCATATGGAGGAACCTTATGTAAATATGCATATTTTTACGCCTCCCGAATATATAGGGTCGGTTATGGAATTGTGTACCGAGCGCCGCGGCGAAAACACAGACATTGTTTATTTAGATAAAAATCGTGTGCGCTTAGACTACGATATTCCGCTAAATGAGATTATTTACGACTTTTTTGATAGTTTAAAGAGTCGTACGCGCGGTTATGCCAGTCTTGACTACGAACTGAGCGAATATAGACCAAGCAAACTCGTAAAACTCGATATTTTATTGAAAGGCGAAGTTTGCGATGCATTGAGTTTAATTGTGCATCAAGATAAAGCCTATGAGCGTGGCAGGATTATGGCAGAAAAGTTAAAGGAAGTTATCCCGAGACAAATGTTTGAGGTGCCAATTCAAGCAGCAATCGGTGGTAAAATCATTGCTCGTGAGACTGTCAAGGCATACAGAAAAGATGTCTTAGCAAAGTGTTACGGCGGCGATGTTACGAGAAAGCGTAAACTTCTAGAGAAACAAAAAGAAGGTAAAAAGAAAATGCGCAGTATCGGCTCAGTCGAGGTGCCTAGTGATGCCTTTATCAGCATTTTAAAAATTGATTAGAGAGGAATTATGATTGAATATAAAGTATTAAAAAATGAGGGGGATGTGTCTAGGGAGAGTGATTTTGTCGCGCAAATTGCTAAAATTTACAAGACCAGCACCGAAAACTTGCCATATTTAGATTACTTTCTTACAAATTTTTTCAAGCCACATAAAAAGAACTTTATGGTTATTGCAAAGGATGGGGAGAAAATTGTATCAATCGTGCGCTTCCAGTATCAAAACGGACTCGATAACCTCGATATGAAAGATAAAGTCTTGATTACAGGCCTACAAACCTTAGAGGATTACAAACGCCAAGGCATCGCCACAAATTTAGTTAAATGTGGCATTGATTATGCTAAAAAGCACACTCCTGAATACCTAATTACACTTTTTGTCACTAAAGACAACGAGCCCGCTGTAAACTTATATAAAAAACTAGGTTTCATCATAAACACGCAAGACCAAAACATCTGGACCAGTGGCTTTAACCCTCAATATCAGTACTTTATGCGCTATAAAAATAAAATTTAAGGGGCATTATTTATGAAAGAGGCTTTTCGCCCAAAATCTACGGCATTTATCGTTTGTTTAATCATTCTAATAATATTTACATTGGGTTTGTTTGGTTTAGGTGTCGTAGGTATTATTTATACAAATTGGTTGTTTATCATTGTGGGCTTTTTAGGATTTGTTATTGTTTTGTTAGAGATTATTAACATACTATCTAGCAAAATAGTTTTCTATGATAATTATTTGTACTTTTCTTCTGGTGTTTTTGCTCGATATTTAAATCAAAATAAAACTTTCAAGGTTTATTATGAAGCGATTAAAAAGTTTGATTTTCAAAATGGTGTTACTCAAGTTATAGTTTTAACCTGTTCTAATTTAACTCAACCTATTTCCATATATGTAAAGCAATATTCAAATGAGCAGATAGATAAGATTTTGAATTTATTAAATGCTAAGAGCTCAAATCAACCTTAAATCTACGGGAGCATATTATGAAAAATCTCGGCTTGTATATTCATATACCTTTTTGTGTGTCAAAATGCAGTTATTGCGACTTTTGCTCCTTTGTACCGAATCTCAAGCAAATGCAAGATTACATTTCCGCCTTAAAGCGCGAAATTATTGAGGCAGAGAAGCAAGCAAAAGGCAGAAATATTACCTCAGTCTACATTGGCGGCGGCACCCCTTCCACTCTTTATAGTGGCGCGATTATGGAGATTATGGATTGCGTACGCAAAAAGTTTACTTTAGTTAAAAATTGTAGTGTTACTATTGAGGCAAACCCAAATTCCTTTAGTAATGAAAAGGCTACAGAATATGCTAGCGCAGGATGTAATCGTTTGAGTCTAGGACTACAGAGCGATAACGATAAAATTTTAAAAGTACTAAATCGCGCACACAATTATAGCGATTGTGTAAATGCAATTGAGGCAGCGCGCAAAAACGGCATAAATGATATAAATGTTGATTTAATGCTCAGAGTGCCTCAACAAACGATCAGCGATTTGCAAGTAACGCTATCCAGAGTCGTTGATTTGCCGATTACTCATATTTCGGCTTATGGACTAATTTGCGAACCAAACACACTACTTACAAAAGCAATAGAGCAAGGCAGATACACTTTGCCCACCGAGGATGAGGCGGTAGATATGTATAATTTAACCGTGAAAACGCTAGCAGAGTATGGCTTTTTGCAGTACGAAATTAGTAATTTCGCAAAAAAGGGCTTTAGGTCTGTACATAATATGAATTATTGGAAGCGAGGGGAGTACTTAGGGCTGGGTTTAGGTGCGCATTCCTTTATAAATGGCGTGCATTATCACAATACCGAGGACTTTTCTAAATATTTAGAAACACCTACAAATTGCAAAGAGGATATTGAGCCAGAAACGCTTAAGACTGCGAAAGAGGAGATGATTATGCTTGCCCTACGCACGACCGATGGGCTAGATATAGTGGAGTACAATAAAAATTTTTCTGCTGACTTTATGCAGGAATATAAGTCTATTTTAAAAAAATTGTTAGAAAATAATCTAATAGAAATCAAAAATAACAAACTTACAATCAAAGACCCTTACATTTCAAATTCAATAATCGCCGAATTTTTTTAAATTAAAAAATTTAATAATAATTTTTAAATTTATGATTTTTAACAAAAAGTAGAGTAATTTCATATAAAAAATAAAATTTTATCTAAAATACTTGCAAAGATTTATTAAATATGATACACTCATTCTACAATTTTGTTAAAATGGCGCCATAGCCAAGTGGTAAGGCCAAGGTCTGCAAAACCTTTATGCACCAGTTCGAATCTGGTTGGCGCCTCCATGCCGAAGTGGCGGAATTGGCAGACGCAAGGGACTTAAAATCCCTCGGGGGCAACCCCGTATCGGTTCGAGTCCGATCTTCGGCACCAACAACAGCTTCGGCTGTTTTTTGTTTATATGGGATTTTAAGTCCCTTGGGACTTAAACTCTGTCGAGCCGGACCGCAACAAGTTGCTCCCGGCTTTGGCTAAAAATAGCACGCCCGTGCTATTTTCTTAACGCGTCGCCCCTCGGGGGCAACCCCGTATCGGTTCGAGTCCGATCTTAGACACCAAATTGCACCTTTTATGTTTAAGGTGCTTTTTTATTTTGCAAAAATGTATTTTCGATAGTTTTTATATAAAAAATTTAAAAATTTTTTGATTTTTTCGTAAAAAACACTTGCAATGATTAAAAATATTTGCTATTATATACTTGTTCACTCGCAAGAGTGGACTACCGTGGGAGCTTAGCTCAGTTGGCCAGAGCATCTGCCTTACAAGCAGAGGGTCACAGGTTCGAGTCCTGTAGCTCCCACCATTCTGCGGGAGTAGCTCAGTTGGTAGAGCGTTACCTTGCCAAGGTAAATGTCGCGGGTTCGAGTCCCGTCTCCCGCTCCACGGTTTAGATAGATTAGGGTCCTTTACGGGACTCTTTATTTTTGCATGAGCAAAAATAAGTATGCTTTGCATACAACCCACGACAGTTTGAGGTCGAGCCTCAATCTACTTCGCGAAAGGTGAGAGGTAATTGCTTAAATTTTTTAGTTGGAGAAATGAGTGGTTCGCTCGTAGGCGCAAGTTCGAGTCCCGTCTCCCGCTCCACGGTTTAGATAGATTAGGGTCCTTAACGGGACTCTTTATTTTTTGCTAGCGCAAAATCAAGTACGCTAGCACGAACTACTTATAATCAAGTCGTAGATGTTTTTTACTCTTTAGTTTTTGATTTATGTTTTAAAGTTGTTACTAGATATTGAATATAGTGGGTTTATTTAAAAAATAAAAACTTTTGTTCTAAATTTAATTTACAAAGTCCGAGTAATTGTGATATTATTTACTATAGTATTTGTGGAGGGAATTGTGCGCATATTAGGAATAGACCCGGGGTACGGTATAATTGGCTTTAGCATAATTGATAAGTCAAACAGCGGGAATGAAGTTGTTGATTACGGGGTTATTACCACGCCCAAAGATATGCCTTTTGACCATAGGCTCAAGGCTATTTATGATAGTATGAATACGCTAGTTGACAAGTTTTCACCCAATGAGTGCGCTATTGAAAAGTTGTACTTTAATAAAAATATAACTACTGGTATCCCAGTTGCTGAGGCTAGAGGGGTAATTTTACTTAGTATTGTAAATCGTGATATTCCAATTTACGAGTACACGCCCCAGCAAATTAAAATGGCACTGACTGGCGTAGGAAAGGCGGACAAGCACCAAATGCAGTTTATGGTAAAGACACTATTAAACCTAAAGGCAGTGCCGAGGCCTGATGATGCTGCCGATGCGGTCGCAGTCGCTCTTTGCCACAGTCAAACAAATAAATCGATGTTAGGATTGAGATAATATGATTAGTTTTGTAAAAGGAATAATAGCCGACAAGGGATTCGGCACAATCACAATAGAATGCAATGGTGTAGGTTTTTTACTAAATGTCTCTACTTTTTGTGAACAGAGTGCGGGTGAGATTGGTGAGATGGTTACATTGTATACTTATATGCATGTGCGCGAGGATGAAATCTCACTGTTTGGCTTTTTAGATAAGTTTGAGCGCGAAGTTTTTTTAAAACTTTTGCTTGTCAACGGTGTTGGGCCTAAAATGGCAATTAATATTTTGAGCGGAGTTAGCGCACAGGATTTGAGTTTTGCGATCGCCACGCAAAATGCAAGTGCACTAAAAGGCATAAAAGGGGTTGGAGCAAAGATTCGTGACCGCATTTTACTCGAGCTCAAGGAAAAAATCGATGCTTTGTCGCACTTAAACGAAGTTAATATGACCGCGTGTGAGTTGAATAGCAGCGAAAACTTTACGCAGGCTTTGAATGTCTTAATTGACTGGGGAGTGCCTAGCGCACAGGCGCAAGACATCCTTACTACAGTGTATGACTCAAAAGACACTATGGAAGAGTTAATCGCTAAAGCATTTAAGGAGTTAGGGAGAAGATAGAATGGAAGATGATGAAAGATTTATCGCCAGCACGAAATCGGAAGTCGATGAAGTAATTGAAAACAGCCTTAGACCTAATACTTTAAAGGAATATGTTGGACAAAAAAAGATAAAGGATAGCCTATCTATATATATAGAAGCAGCAAAAGCGCGCCATGAGGCACTAGACCATGTATTGCTTTTTGGCCCTCCAGGGCTTGGAAAAACTACTTTATCGCACATTATCGCAAATGAGTTAGGGGCACAGTTAAAGGTAACCAGTGGACCTGCTATTGAACACGCAGCAGATTTAGCGGCTATTCTCACAAACCTCGGCAAAAACGATGTCTTGTTTATCGATGAAATTCATAGACTTAGTCGCGCGGTTGAGGAAGTGTTGTATCCCGCTATGGAGGATTTTGCACTTGATTTTGTGGTGGGAAAAGGTCCAGCGGCTAAAAGTATTCGCCTAAAAATTCAGCCGTTTACTTTAATCGGCGCTACTACGCGTGCTGGAATGTTAACGGGTCCGCTTCGTGATAGATTTGGGGTGCTGGGGAGGCTCGAATTGTACGAGCCTGAGGAGCTCAGTACTATTTTGTCGCGCTCGGCTAATATATTGCATATTGACATCACACCCGAGGCCTCTTTACTAATAGCGCGCTCCTCGCGTGGTACTCCGCGTATTGCAAATCGTTTTTTAAAGCGTATCCGCGATTATGCTGATGTAAAGGGCTCGGGTAAAATCGATGAGGACATCACTCACAAGGCGCTAAAAATGATGGAGGTCGATGATTTAGGGCTTGATTTTATTGACCATAGATTACTCTCGACTATTATAGACAAATTTGGCGGCGGACCTGTGGGGCTAGATACTTTGTCCGCAGCCACGGGTGAGGAGGCGACCACTATTGAGGAGGCGTACGAGCCGTTTTTGATTCAGCAGGGCTTTATTGCGCGGACTAGCAAGGGGCGTGTCGCTATGCCACTTGCTTATGAGCATTTGGGGCGCAAACTAGAGGAAAACAAGGAAAAACAACTAAAAACGCTTGCAAAAGACAATATTCCCGAATAAAAGTCAAATTTCGAGCCGAAATTGATTGATTTATTTAGTAATTTATGTATAATTGATATTATAAACTAAAAGGAGAAAACAGCGCAATGATTTCAATGTTAGCGAATACCTCCGCAGGCAATGGCGGTGGCGCGACTTTATGGATATTATTAGTATTGATCGTGTTGCTCGTGGGTGCTTATGTGTTTAGTTATTTTAAACGCAAAAAGTATAACCAGGAGACTGCTTCTATGCTCTCTAGTCTCAAGCCTGGCGATAGAGTTAAAACCTATAGCGGTTTTTATGGTACAATAGTTTCCATTCGTGAGACTACTGATGGCAAAGTCGTGACTCTTGAAACTGGTGATGAGGAGCACAAGAGTTATACTACGATTGATTGCAACGCAATTTATTGTATCGACAAAAAAGAGGACATTGTTTACGATATGGATGGCAATGTTGTCGAGCCGGCAGAGCCTGAGGCAGAGGTTGCTGCTGAGGGAAATGCGGAAGTAAAGGGCGCCGAAGTAAGTACTGATGAGGTAGCAAATACCGCATCGGAGGCTGCAGAGATTGAGCCTGAGACAGGTAAGGAGTCGAGCGATGCAAATGTCATTGTCGAGGAGGCTCCCGAGGATAAAGCGCCTAAGAAAAAGCGCTCTACTAAGAAGTAAAAAGTGAGTTAAATACTCATTTTTTTGTTTTTTAAAATAATCTAATTATTTAATATATCGTTAGCTATTTAAATTGCTATATTGACAATTTTTATTTTTTTGTTATAATTTAAGTAAAAAAGGAGAGGAAAACAAGAGGAACAAGGGGAATGTAATTATGGATAATCAAAATTTTAGCGATGATTTTTTAAGAAAAAGTATATTGTTTGCACTGTATGATAGTAAAATTGTTAGTGGTGGTATTGACTATCAAAAACTTGCAGAGAGGGTACATAGAGCGTACATCTTTAAAGATTTGACTTCAAAACAAAAGTCTAGGCTGTCTGCAAAAATTCGAGAAGAGTTGGTAGCGCTTTTTACTGAAAAGGTTATTGATTTTAATTTTGTAAGAGTTAATGATAACTTTGTTATAACGAAGTATAGTTTAAGGCCTGATGCGGTAGATAATGTTCGCTACGAATATCAAACTGCAGCGTTTAATGCTTTTGATGGCTTAACTGATGACCAAAAAACAACATTTATTAGGTTGTTTTCAGATGATAAGTATTTAGGGCAATTAGACCGTGATAAGACTGAGAAATATGCAGATTATTTTGAGGCTTTCTATAAGGCAAACTTAATTTACCCTTACAAAGCATGCATACAAAATGGTAACGCTGTAAAGTACAAATGGAGCTTAACTGGTTTAGGCTGGAATGCTATGAGTCATCTTTTTAAAAATACAAGTGAAGTATTTAAGGCAAGAGCAGAAAACCTAAACGAAACTTATTTCGAGAGATATGTTATGTTTGGTTTGTACGAATGCGCTATTAACAATAAACTATGTGACATTAGGTTGTTGTGCGGCATTTTGAATAGTAAGGTTTTGTTTTATAATTGTAAGTCGGATACACTCCTAGAATATGTTAACAAGACTTTAAAAAGTCTAGTCGCAAAAAAACAGGCTGATTATGATATTGTGGAAAATACAAAAGATAATAGTATGAAAGTCGTGTACAAATTAACCCCAGAAGGTATGAAAACGGTGGCGCCAGTATACGAGAAAACGGTACAAAATAAAACAGAGCGCTTGAATTATGCACAAATAGACCTGTTGTCACAAATTCAAGAAAAAGAACAAAATGAATTTTTACCCTTTTTTAAAGAGGATATGAATGCTCAGGAGATAGAGGATATTAAATATTTACTAAATTTAGGACTTGTTCGGCAATGTCACAATTATTGGGACAGGGATGCATATAGATTTGTAAGAGAAAAAAATTGGCGCCTGAGTTTCGAGGGAAGTTATGCACTCAACTATCTCGACAATAACCTGCAGGACAGTTTCCAGTCTCAACAGCGATTATAGTACAATAATAAAAGGCATAATGGCTGGCACAGCGCGAAGCCGCACACACAATAAGAGGGTGCCAAGTCGTATGCGCAGTACTTTAAGAAGTATCATTTGTAGATACGACTACACACCTTAAACCAACCTATAAAAAAGTAGTCCATCATACTAGCAATAAAATAGTGCATAGTCGACCCGCGGTGCGTAGGCGCACACCCAGTAGTACATAGTCACATTCGCAGTACATTTCATTTATTGGTCATCCTGAGCCTCGACCCGCGCAAGCCTTCAGACGAAGGATCTATTCCTCTTAAAATTACGCCTTGTTTTCCACTAATTTTATAAAAATCACTTGACAAGCATATATAAAAGTGCTAAAATACGCATATGTAGCAAAGAAGAAGTACTCACTTCTCACCAGTCGGGATTCCTAGATTGGTAACCAATATCGCTTTTTTTGATATTTTAGAGGTGGGTAGTAGGTCTATCCACTTCTTTCTTTGTTCAATCAATTTTTAGGAGGATAAGGTCATAAAAGAATTACCTATTAATGAGCAGATTTCTGCTAAGCAAGTGCGCCTCCTCGGGGTCGAGGGTGAGCAGTTGGGTATTGTGGATATTAACACAGCACTGACCCGTGCCTATGATGAGGGACTTGATTTAGTCGCAATTAACCCTAATGGGGAGCCACCAGTTTGCCGCATTATGGACTATGGGAAGTATAAGTTTATCGCCCAAAAGCGCGACAAAGAGGCAAAGAAAAAGCAAAAGGCCGCTGATATCAAGGGTATGGAGCTTTCGATGCGCATAGAGGAGCACGATATGCGGTACAAGGCTAATCAAGTGGCGAAATTTTTACAGAACGGAGATAAGGTTCGTGTCGTTATCAAGGGAGTGCGCGGGCGAATGGCTAACTTTGCGCACTTTGGAATTGATAATATGAACAAGTTTTATGAGATGCTAGCAGAGCACTGCATTATGGACCAAAAGCCATTACTATCGGGCTCGGTTATCACTATGATTCTAGCCCCTAAAAATACCAAATAAATCGATAGGAGAAAGAAGATTATGCCAAAAATGAAGAGTAAGAGTTCAGCTAAAAAGCGTTTTAGAATGAACAAAAATGGTGTTGTTAAGCGCGGTTGTCAGTACCGTAGCCACATCATGACTAAGAAATCAAGTAAGAGAAAAAGGCGCCTTCGCGCAGGCGACACTGTAGCCAAAGTGGATCAGCCAAAAATTGCAAAGGCCATTAAGGTTTAAGGAGGAAGTGAACTATGAGAATTAAAAATGGTTTACACGCAATTAAGAAAAGAAACAAGACCCTAAAGAAAGCAAAGGGTTACTACGGCGCAAAGTCAAAGCAATTTAAGGCTGCTAAAGAGCAGGTTATGCGTTCGGGAAACTACGCATATGTTGGTCGCAAGTTGAAGAAACGCGATATGCGTACTTTATGGATTGCTCGTATCAACGCAGGTTGCCGTTTGAACGATATTAACTATAGTAACTTTATGCACGGGCTAAAACTCGCTAATATCGACCTTAACCGTAAGGTATTAGCAGATATGGCAGCGACCGATGAGGCTGGTTTTAGTGCCCTTGTCGAGACTGCAAAGAAAGCATTGGCTAAATAAATTTAAGGAGAAAATAGTTTTGCAAATTTGTAAAACTATTTTTTGGAATTATGGAAAAATCAATCACAAGTCGCAATAATCCGCTTATTGCTAGCCTCAACAAACTAAAGCAGAAAAAATACCGCGAGGAAACGGGGTTGGTGCTAATTGAGGGCGAACGCTTTGTCCGCGAAATGGCGATACGCGGCGCCGATTTTAGGTATGTATTGTATTCGACACCGCCGGAATTTAGTTTGCCAAAGTGCGAGCATATTGAGGCGACTCCCGAAGTGCTCGAGACTTTATCTAGTACCGTGAGTCCCTCGAATATTATAGGGGTCGTGAGTTTTAAAAGGCGCGAGTTTGCCGAGCCCAAGACTAACTTTTTGATACTCGACCATATTCAGGACCCGGGGAATTTGGGCACAATCATTCGCACAGCCCTTGCCTTTGATTTTCGGTATATTTATCTATATAATTGTGTCGATTACCTTAATGACAAGGTTTTGCGCTCGACTATGGGGACTATTGCCGATGTCGTGCTGATAAACGCGGGACTCGAGGAGTTAAATAGGCTAAAAAGCCACGAAATCTTGCTCGCTGATGTGGCGGGCGAGGGTGAGGTGAAAACTAGCCGCGGTGTTGTAGGTTTGATTTTAGGGAACGAGGCAAACGGGGTCAGTGCCGAGATTAGGGTGCTAGCGAGTACGACTGTGTCGATTCCAATGCGTAATTCTGTCGAATCGCTCAATGTGGCGGTCGCTGGCGGGATACTTATGAGTAAATTTTGTAAATAAGGAGAATAAAATTATGTCAGGTCATAGTAAGTGGTCAACCATAAAGCGCGACAAGGAGAAAACCGACCAGGCGCGCGGAAAAATCTTTACAAAAATCGGTAAGGAAATTGCAGTTGCCGTTAAGGCGGGCGGTCCCGACCCTGCGACAAACCCAAAACTTGCTACCGTTATCGCAAAGGCGCGAGCAAACAATATGCCGAATGACAATATTCAGCGCAGCATAAAGAAGGCAAGCGGCGAGGGCGCGAGCGTAAACTACGAGTCAATGATGTACGAGGGCTACGGTCCAGGCGGCAGCGCCGTGATTTGCGACATTTTGACCGATAACAAGAATCGTGCATCCAGTGATGTTCGCCACATTTTTGATAGAGCAGGTGGCGCACTTGGAGGTCCTGGGAGCGTGTCGTTTATGTTCGACCGCAAGGCAGTTATTGCTACAAAGCCAAAGACTGGAGTTACCGAGGATGATGTAATGATGATTGCTATGGATGCGGGTGCTGATGATGTCGAGTACAGCCCCGATGGATACACATTTATCGGTGAGGCAACTAGCCTCGCTACAATGCGCGATAAAATCACCGAGGCAGGGCTAGAAATCGTGTCCGCCGAACTTGAAATGATTGCGCAGCAAACAATGGACTTGCCTGAGGATAAGTACATTTCATTTATGAAAATGCTCGATAACCTCGAGGAGAATGATGATGTACAAAATGTTTACCACAATGTAAACTTGAGAGAGGATGCAGAGTAGATTAATTATATGGCTTAGTCAAAAGATTTGCTGAGTGGTAAACATCTTGACAGTTTATTTGCTGAGTGGTAAACATCTTGACAGTTTGAAAAGCACGCATACATCATTGTTGGCTTTTCAAATTTTTAAGAAATGTTTACCACAATGTAAATATTAGGGAAGAGGTAGAATAAGACTAAAAGTAAGTTCGTTTGATAGTTTTGCTGAGTGGTAAACATCTTGTTCACCACAAAAAGCACGCATACCTCCTTGATCGCTTTTTGTGCTTTCTTTAAATGTTTACCACAATGTAAACTTGAGAGAGGATGCAGAGTAGATTAATTATATGGCTTAGTCAAAAGATTTGCTGAGTGGTAAACATCTTGACAGTTT
>CASEHF010000026.1 GCA_949287685.1 uncultured Christensenella sp.
TTCATTTTTTCAAAATATGTCTTAATATTTTTCTCCGCTTCGCATTCATTTTGTTGTTTGAATAAAGCGCTTTTTTTACTGATTTTGCCCTTTTCATCCGTGAGGTTTTCTATATACAATAGAGTTTCCCAATCTTGGCAAGCAAGGGCTATTATGCTGATATTTTTCAAAAACTCCTGAGGAGTGCGTGCTTGGAGGCTGGTACCGTGCTTTGCTGAATAATACTCGGCGTACTTTATTAGTCGCTCCTCCTCACGGCAGCGCCTAATCACCTCTATATATTTTGCGCGCACCACGGGGTCAAATATATGCTTCCTCAGCACCGCTGCCTCGAGTTTTAACCTCGGGTAATCGCTAGTCACCTCTGTATTAGCGCCGCTAAACAGTGTTATTGATTGTTTCTCGGGAATGCCCTCAAGGATATTATTTACACGCGAGTAGTCAAGCGGATAGTGCGCGCGCAATTGGTTGATTGAGGGCATCAAATCCTCTTTATCAAACTCTAAATCTGTAAAGACCGACTCAACTTTACTTAAGTAGTTATGCATACGCACGACCGCCTCAGCATCCAAATTCGACTCAATCAACTCTGGCACTAATTTACTAACAATCACGGATATATATTTAAAAAGTTTTTCATCATATTTAATAGGAGCCATTGCGGTCTCACTATTATAATTAAGAGCGCAATCATCAAAGAACTTATCGCGCTTGTTGGTATATTCTGGTCCAATCAATTCGAGCAACACGCGTAATCTATGAGGTCGAGTATCCTCATCAGAGAAGCAAACTGACTGGTACTCTGGGCCTAGCGCGTGCCACTTCTCCATATCATCATCAAAAGCAAGATTCATAAGCCCGATTAGACCGACCTCGAGGTCGTAGCCACTAATTGTCGGGTTTGGGGTATAATTCCGCTCCTCGCAAATCTCAAAAAAGCGCGGGTGTGACATTACCTTTTCGGTCATACACTCAACAACCCCTTCCATAATTAGCCAGCGCTTGTGCGGAAACTTTTCCCAAATCGCCTCGCGAACATAGTAGGGGGTTAAGTTAGTCGAGACACTCGCAATACCCATCATATGAATCAACTCATGAATAAATGTATTTAAGTTGTACTTAGGCACACCGAACATATCGCCCGTAATACTCTCCACCATATTGCCTATTTTCTGCTCCTCTAAGTTTGTCCCCCCACTCTTGCTTATAGCGCGTTTGTCTCGGTTAAGAATATATTTTTTGTAATCAATCTCTTTGTCTGCAAGTTCTAAAATGTTGTCCTCATCGCACAAATGCGGAGCGGCGGCAATTATAGAGAGTATGGCAATTTCTCGCTCGGTCTTTGTCTCTAGGTACTTTTTATCCTTTTTAGAGTTCATTATACGCATTGCAAAACTCGAGAGTTTCGCGATGTACTCCTCGCGCTCTTTTTCGCTATTAAACTGCTTTGGCTTGTCCATACTCCCTCCTTAGGTATATTTTTATTTCTATACAGTTTATGCAATAGTACTTGTGTCCCTATAAATATTATCTCACAGATTCTCTTAGTATATAATAGCACTTTTATTCGCCTTTTTCAAGTAGTAAAGCAAAATCGCGCACGAAATACTAGACAAATGCACCAAATTCCTATATAATAATTACATTAGGAGAAAATTATGAAACTAGGTATTGTTGGACTGCCGAATGTCGGCAAAAGTACATTATTTAACGCCCTAACTCAAGCAGGTGCGCAGAGTGCAAACTACCCATTTTGCACGATTGAGCCAAATGTGGGTATGGTGTCCGTTCCCGATGAGCGCCTCGAGGTATTGGGGCGTATGTATAACACGCAAAAAATCACCCCCGCGACCATTGAATTTGTGGACATTGCGGGTCTAGTAAAAGGCGCCTCAAAGGGCGAGGGGCTCGGGAATAAGTTCCTTTCGCACATTCGTGAGGTCGATGCGATTATCCATGTGGTACGCTGTTTTGAGGACTCAAATATCATCCATGTCGATGGCGGTATCAACCCCGCGCGCGATATCGAGACCATTAATCTCGAATTGATTTTTGCTGATATCGAATCCCTCGAAAAGCAAATCGGTAGAGTCGAGAAACTCGCCCGCTCTGGGGACAAAGTAGCGAAAGAGCAGTTTGCTGTATACACACTGGCGCTCGAGCATCTAAAGGAGGGTGAGCCTGCGCGTAGTCTAGCGCTAAATGAGGAGGAGCAGAAAATCCTAAAGGGTGCATTTTTAATCACCGCAAAGCCTACACTATATGTCGCAAACATTAGTCAAGAGCAAATGGAGGAGCCGAGCCTAGATAAAAACATCGTAGCGGTCCGCGAAATTGCGAACAAGGAAAAGTCCGAGTATCTCGAGATTTGCGCGAACCTAGAGGAGGAATTGTCTACCCTCCCTCCAGAGGAATTTGAGGAGTATAAGCGCGAATTCGGTATCAAAGAATCTGGGTTAAACAGGCTAATCAAGGCAAGTTACAGTCTATTGGGGCTGATTAGTTATCTAACCGCTGGTGAAAAAGAAGTGCGCGCGTGGACCATTAAAAAAGGCACGAAAGCACCCGCTGCTGCAGGGGTTATCCACACGGACTTTGAGCGCGGATTTATAAAGGCAGAAGTCGTGTCCTACGGGACATTGGTGCATTACGGCGGTTTTAACGAGGCAAAAGAAGCAGGCAAAGTGCGTATGGAAGGAAAAGACTATACGGTCGAGGATGGCGATGTGATGCTATTCCGCTTTAATGTGTAGATTTTGGGAGGTACAGTATGCAAGAGTTTTTAGAAAAACAAAACAAGCAATTTTGGCACGATTTTCGGGAGATGTTGCAGCAATTTAATGTAGGCACTACGGCGAATTTAAAGGCTGATGAGCAGGCGGCTGTTTCGCTATTTGCAAACGAAACCGTAGGAGACATCGCTAGTAGTCTCGCGGAATTTTACCAAAATGTACTCACCGCTCCCGAGGGGGCGGAGTTGGAGCAAGTGGCCACGACCAAACTCGGGCGATTCACGAACAACATCTTGCGCGCTGTGCCAATAAAAGTGGCTACTGAGCGCGATAATCTCGAGTTGACACTGATTGAAGGTGGGTACCGCGGGAACACCTTTAATATTGCGACAAAGGCATTGTATGACAGTCTCTACACCCGCTCTACTAAACTCGAGCGCGCGCTGGCGGAGACCATTGAAAAGGCTAGTCGACACTCCCCTGCCCTCGATGCCGAAATTACAAAAGCGTAGTACATAAAAGAGAACTTGCAAAATTCTTTTAATTAAAAATATTACCAATATTTCATAAAATAAGAACTAAAAAAGAACATATTGACTACAAGAATCAATATGTTCTCTTTTTTATTTGTTGCCCATTTTAATTAAACAACATCTAAAAGTACATCTTTTTTTGTTTATTCCGCTAGATTTAAGGGGCTAATTTTATCAATTTTATAAGTTTTTTAAAAGAGAAAAACACTATACTTGCTCTAAAACTATGCCCGCCTCTTTTAGGAGGTTGAGAGCAAACTTGTCAGTATACGGGGTGTGATACACAATGCGCTTTATCCCCACCTCGATTATCCAGCGCGCGCAAATTGCGCACGGAGTGTGCGAGATGTAGATTGTGGCGCCAGTTAAGTCGCCGTAGTGTCGCAGCGCCTCGGTGATTGCATTCTGCTCGGCACAGATTGAGTAGCAGAGTTCTTGATGCGTGCCGCTCTCGATACCATTTTCCTTGCGGTAGCAAACGCCCTTGTCTAAACAACTTTTTAGCGGCGAAGGTACCTTGTTATACCCCATTCCCAAGATTTCATCGCCACGAGCTACCACGGCACCAATACGGCGCTCGGGGCGCGCACAATTTGTCCACGAACCAACGAGTGTCGCTAGTTCTATAAATCTTTTATCCCAAACAGTCATAATATCTCCTTCAAAAAAGGGGCGGAAGTCCGCAAATGTGCCATTTGCGCTCCCCAAAGGGGAGGCTCGCTGACTAGCGAGGGACTTCCGCCCGAGTAGTATTGTATTTCAGCCTCTTAAAATTTATTCGGCAATCGTGTAGTGAAAAGCAGTATAAACGCCAGCATCTACAAAGTAGTTGTTATTCGAGCAAGCCAACACCACTTGCACACGGTAATACCCAGCCTTTGATACCTTAGCCGCGCCAGTATATTCCATACCAGCCCCATTCTCGCCAAAAATCAACTTGTACTCAGTGGCATCCGCGTTGCAGTAGTTTGCAGCATCGCCCTTAAACACAATCGCGATTGTGACCTCGGGCGCACTACTCAACACTGCCACCTCCTTAACATTATCAGTCCCAGTCTCGAGATTTACGCTCCCGCTCGCGGTAGTCACCACAATATCGTAGTCAACGCCGATTTCGAGCGCCTTTGAATTAACAATCATAGTTTTTGATACGGAGAACGCCTCTAAATTGTTAGTTTCGCTAAAGGCAACAGTGATTGTGTAAGTACCAGCATCGAGTTTTTTGTAAATTTCACCGTTTTCCCCAGGCACAAAGGCAACGGGCTCAGCATCGCCCTCACCTTGGTAGTAATACTTTAGTCCGCTAGTAATGGTGCTAGGCAGCGGCACGGCACCCAAGGTCTCGGTCTGCTCATCGAGCACCCAAGTTTTACTCAAATCAAAGGTCTCGCCATAGGTAATGCTGTCGACACCAGCAAAACTCAAATTGCCGTTTGTCGCAAAGTTGCGAATGTCTGCCTTGTGAATGGTGTAATTTGCAATTATTGGAGTGGTGATTTTGTAATTTTTGCCACCATCTAGACTAGTGCGCACGACATACTCCCCCGCATCTACTGGAGGGTTTGGCGAATATGCTGTGTCAGGAGCATTAGCAGCCTTGTATTCAGTGGTAATCTCAGTCACCCCTGCAGGCAGCGCGCTCGTATCAACCAATTTTACATCAAGCGGAGCGCCTGTGTAGGTCGCCTCAATGTTCTTTTCATACACGGGGTTGTACTCCGCCTTGTCAACTTTTACATTAAAGGTGCTAGTTTTGCCCTCATAGGTCATCACAATCGTGTAACTCCCCGCATTATCAAAGTGAGTAATGTTTGGCGTAGCATACTTGAGGTCGAATTCCTCCACCTGCCCATTGTCGCGGGTCACCGAAAACTTGCCGCCCTCGAGGAGCAAGTTCTCCCCCACGACATAATTTACCTTGTCAGGGTCTTTTATAACTTTAATGCTAGTCACATCCATAGTTCCGCCGCACCCCGCTAGCAGCGCCACACCGCAAAACATTAAGCAAAAGCACGCAATATACGAAAGATTTTTGGCAATAGTATTCATAATCTCCCCCTATTTTTACCTAGTATGCACGAATTTTTTAAAAATATCAGCAAAACTCGGCACATTGTGTCTAGCTATATTATATCTAATTGCCGACAAATTTACAAACGATTTTAATGTATTTAAACAAATTTCCAAAAAATCTCGAAAAATTCGAAAAAAATAGAGAAAATAAGAATACTAATAAAGTACTGTCATTCTGAGTGTCGACCCGCGAAGCCTTTAGACGAAGGATCTATTCCTTTTAAATATTCTTGTGTTAGAGTTAAGTCAATTTATCAAAAGTGTACCTTGTACATTTATAATTGCTATTTAGGTTTTGTAGTAAATACAAGCGGAATAGATTCTTCATCGAAGGGCTTGCGAGGGGCGGGTTCAGAATGACAGTAATTTTATTTGTCAGAAAAGCAACGACTATCTATTCTCAATCCTACTTTCAAAGTGTTGTTGGTCATAATAATAAAGTTAGTCATCCTGAGTGTCGACCCGATAAGAGTAGTTAGTTGTATATTCCTCTACTATTAAAGAACTGTCATCCTGAGTGTCGACCCGCGTAACCTACGACGAAGGATCTATTCCGCTTAAAATACTAATGGCTGGCACGGGGACATTAGGGCGAAAACTGGTCGCCGGTGTTGTCGAGGGTCGGGTTGGAGTTGGGGGTGTTTTTGGGTACGAAGTGAGCAATGAGGAGTTTGTTGTCCACTGTAGACAGTGGCAAATCACAAGTAGCGCTGGTGCTGATTAATTGATTGTCTCCGTAGGTGTACCAACCCGCGAACTCGTAGCCCGCGTACGCGACCGCGGTCAAATGAACGGTGGTCATATCATCATCATAGCCCGAAATTCGCGCTTCCCCGCCGTTCTGTGCGGCTACCGCTATTCCATCCATTAAGGCGCTTGAGAACACTGCCGTTAATGTGGTGTCCTCACTGCCTACGGTGTAGTTTAGGGGGTTATCGGTATACATTGTCTCTGTCGCTTCATCGAGCCAGTAGAGAAAGGCACTGCCAGAGGTGGTGAAAGCAATTAATTCGGTGATTTGTGTGCCTTGCGCTTGTTGAAGTTGTGCAGAGTCCACGACTTGCCCGTTTACTATGATTTTACCGAGATTTGGGTCATTGGTGCGGATGAGGACAAGTGGAGGTTCGAAAATCGCTGTAAAAGTGGCATCACCCGAAACGGTGAAAGTATGCGGGTTGGCGGTAATATCGGGGGTATTGTCTCCATTTGTATCCCAACCTAAAAACTTATACCCAGAGTTTGCGGTAGCGGTGAGTGTAGCGGTGGTGCCGTTAAGATATGAGCCGCCACCTAAGACTGTGCCATAGGAGTCATTATTAGAAAGCGCTGTTATATTACTACTTATGCTCTCGACTATTTTATCAAGATTTAAGTGAAGCGCGGGGCGGACACCGTTGGTACGGTTAACACGGGTGTTAATACAGCCGGAACCGCTAGAATCCAGGTAGGCGACATGGTACGAATAAAGGTAGAAACCGGAACGGGGCCACCAATTAGAGGAAGCGGAGCGCTCTGTTGTGGATAACTCCCATATTCCTAATTCGGAATCTCTAGCACCAGCCTCAGAAATACTGGGTAACCAGAGGTAGTCATCACCCCACTCGGTGTAATAGTTTTTTGTTTGGTATGTATTACTAACAGACCAGCCTGTGTTTATAGTCGTAGAGAGTGATTCGTTGTTTAGAGTGTAGTTTGTTGGGTTGTTACTACCAGTTAATTGGGCTTCGGTTTGGTACCATACATCTTGTGGTTGTACTAGGTATTGTGTTAACCCTTGAGATTCTACTGTGTAAAGAGAATATTTATGGCTTGCGCTTTTATTAATATTCACTATATTTGAATCTGTTGGATTTGAACTATTGTTCGGGATTTCTACATATGGTCCGCCGTTATTTAGTGTATATGCACGAATATAACTAAGACCATACATACTCGTTGGGTATCCGTTAGTAAAATCGTTTGGCCCATAATTTGAACCACTATCGCTACTACCACCGTATCTAGAGGTGCCATCGTTGTTGGTCATTAAGAGTGTGGCTATTCGGTCGCCACTGGTGTTGTTGGTACGAGTTAAGTATACTACTTGCCACTTGTAGTTGCCTATGGTCACGACAACAGACTTGTTGGGATCCTTTCCACCATAGGTGTAGCCACGGATGTCTTGGGCGGTCTGCTCATTGGTGTTAACGCCGCTAATAGTACCGTTACTAGATATATAATTTAATAGGGTTTGGAAATTTGCTCCATTAAACGCCTTTGCACTACTATTCCATATATCGCCTACCACGACTGCGTTTGAGTCATCAACGCTCTTAAACGCATCCACAGGCGTTTTTGGTATAAACAAAAAGGCGGTCAAAAGCGTGGCGACACTGAACACACCCACAATTGCCAACACCACCCCAATTTTAAACTTTGATAAACAACTCACTCTCAATTCCTCCTATTTTTATTGATTTTCGCCCTAAAAGTCACTAAATTCACCCAAAAATACGACAATCTGTCATAATTTGTTATAATTATATACTACAATTAGTAGTAACACAAGCATTTTATGCCATTTTGTCGTATAATTTAAAAATGCTTAGAGATTTTATAAAAGAACTTAGACAAGAATTTGGTCTAAATCAAACCGAATTTGGTCAAATCCTCAATTTTTCACAGGACACTATTTCAAAGTGGGAAAAAGGCACGCGTTTGCCGGACTACAAAACTTTGATAAAAATAGCATTGATTTTCGATGTGGATATGAACGAAATGCTGGGGCTCGAGGAGTGCTACCAAAAATACCACACCGAAATCACAAAAAAGCGTGAGGAAATGGGCAAAATTACAGAAAAAAGAATAAGAAATCGAGTTTAATATAGTCTAAAAAGCCGCGCAATCACACCTCTACCCCTCGACCTTTTTACATATCTTTCCCCAAAAATCAACAAATTATAATCAAATTAATAAAATACTCCTAGCCGAAATCTGCACCCCGTGAGGTTTGTAGTATCGGCTAGTTTTTTATTTAAAAATAAATTATCTTTGCGCTCAATTTAAAAGTATTACTCCAAGTTTTTTTACATTTTTATTTAATTTTTCGGGTTTTTTGTGATGCTTTTCTTTAGTAAAATTTTACTAAACTCACCACTATTATATAAATTATTTCTAAAACTGTCAACTTAATATAATAATTTTCTAAAAATTTCTTATTCTTATATAATATAAAAAAACGCGAGGTGCGTATGAGATTAAGAGAGTTGCGAGGAAATAAGACCCAAGAGGAAGTGGCGCGCGATTTAGGAATGACCCAAAAAACATACTCAAACTACGAAACTGGCACGACCGAACCAACTCTATCTATAATTATGAAAATGGCGGAGTACTTCGGGGTGTCTCCAAATTTTTTATGTGAATTTCGCCCCAAATACAGCCCTAAAAACGACATTGACCGCGAACTTAATGATTTATGCGGCAAATTTTATAGTTTGACCCCAAAAAACCGCGACAAATTGCAGGGATACATTCAAGGATTATTAGACAACCAAGGTAACTAAAAATAAACAAAAATAGTCAAAAATAAAACAAAAAAGCCCTCAAATGCGCTCACGCACGGGGCTTTTTTAAATCTTAAACTAGGCTAGCACTGTGGGCTTTTTGTACACGATCGTACAAATAAGGTCGATAAGCCAGCAGATTACCGAACCAGGAATAATCCACAAAATACCGATAATCCACATGAGCGTGTCGTTTGTGCTAAGGCCTTTTACAATACGGTAGATACCGTACACCCAGTTAAGAATGGGCAAACATAGAATAATTTTCACTATCCATGGTAACCCATCTATTGCTGAAACAAAGCCGTTTTTTGCCATAGAACTCTCCTTTTTAATTAGCACGGGCTAATTCTCCAAATTATGCAGTCACCTACATACTTAGAATTATACTACTATTTTATGAATTTGTCGAATAAATATAACCATTTCGCAAAATTTGACAAATAATTTAAAGGTGTCGACCCTGCGCCCTTTTATTGTATAAATTTTCCCTCCTTGTTCTACAAAATCTTTTTTACTAAATTTCTGCGATTTTTTGTGATTTTTTAATTATTTTTCTATTTACAAATTAAAACACTTTACAAACTCGCGACTATTTTGTATACTTTTCGTAACAAGTGGGGTTTGCTTGTTGGAGGTATGTAATGAAAATCAAGTCTAAAATCGGAGACGGGCTGTTTTTGGGCCTAGTAGTCTACAGTATTTTGACCCTGGCTATGTATGTCGTGTGGGTGGTCACTGGCGTTTGGTGGCCCGCAGTCGTGCTTTCGGCAATCTTGTTAATCGCGATTGTGCCCTTTTATTTCGGCACTTACTACGAGTTGACCCGCACCGAACTACGCCTATATTCAGGAATTTTTGGCAAAGCCATTCCCTATCACGCGATTATCTCGATGACCGATGCAGACAGCATTTCCCCAGGATTTTGCCTGTCTCACCAGCGCATTTTGATTCGCTATATGGAAAACGATGTGATTTGCTCGACCTATGTTTCCCCTGCGAACCGCGACCAGTTCCGCGACCTCGTGAATGCCGAAATGAGCCGTGCTGTCGAGGTCTACAAAAATGTGCCTAAATCTAGTATGGCAAAGGCCGTGGCTGCGGCTCGCAAGCAAAAAGTTGAGCCGACCCGCGCCGAGATGAAGGCTAGCAAAATTGCCGCGGAGGAACAAAAGTCCGTAGCTTTACAAGAGTTAAACCACGAATTAAAGCACTTGGATGATGTGATTGGCAAAACCGTAACATTAGAGCAACGCAAGCGTGCCGAGCAGAAACTTTTGAACAAGGTCCGCAAATTAAAGCAAAAGCAAGAGGAGCGCGAACGCGCGCAAGAGTATCTCCAAAACCGCGAACGCGAGCGCGTGCAGGCGGAAAAAGAGCAAAAAATAGAGGCACACAAGGCAATGCTTGCCGAGGAAAAGCAAAAGATTAAGGCAGCCATTGAGGAGGCAAAAAAAGACCAATATGTGCCACCAAAGCAAGCAAGCGCGCAAACAAGCACAAGTGATACAACCTCTAAAAAAGCAGTACCCGCAAAGTCTACAAGCAGTAAAAAGGCTTCGGCAAAAGCAAACAATCTAGACCTTTCCAAACCCGAAACCCCAAAAAATAGATTAGATTTAAGCACTCCACAAAAAGAACCTTCGAGCAGCAAAAAGACCGAACCCGCAAAAGAGGCTTCGCAAAAAACCGCAAAAGCACAAATAAAAAAAGCAAAAGTAGAAGAAGCCAAAAAATCAAAAGCCGTCGTCAAAACAACCAAAAAGAAGCAAACTAGCAAATAAACAAAGCACCACTTAAATAAAAATAAGTGGTGTTTTTGTTTTATATATTAAAAAATATTTGTTAATTTTTTATTAATATATGAAAATAATTGAAAAAATAAAAATGCAAATGATTTTGAGGCACACCCCCAAAAGGAGTAAATTTTAATTAATTTTGAATTATTAGGTTATTTATTTCTAATTCAAAATTCAGCCGTGCGCTTTTTACTTTGATAAGTGCTCTAACTTTCGGCTGGCTTCCTGTATATTTTAGAACACTCAAAAGTAAAATTTGAAAACCAGCGACCAAAGTGTGCTGGAAGTGCACCTTTATGCCAAATTAGTTTTTAAATGCTTGACTATTATATTAAATTTGTGTAAATTATTAATAAAGAATTTTTTCAAGGAGAATATTATTATGAGCAAAGAAGAGGAATATTTTGGCGGTTTTTCTTTTGGTAAAAAGAAAAGAGAAGAGGAGAATGAGAGGGTTGCTCAAGAGATTCGTGAGTTAATACAAAAAGATGTTGATGAGGCCGCTGCTTCTTATATAGAATCACAAATGCCTGAGATAACTGCCAAAATACTACGTATGTATATAGAAAGGTTAGCAGATAGACGAATGACTAACGAGCGACTGTGGGAGGCCCGACCTAAAACAAAAATGGATGTACAATTTTTACGTGATAAATCGCATGATCATTCTAGTAAATTTCTAGTAATTCATACTAAAGAGTTTAGAACCTATGCACTCACAGCAGATAATCGTGGTTTTGTTATAGGCGGGGGGGAAAGTACGGTACTTTCAGATGGTAAACATTTTGAGACAAAAGAGGATGAAGTAAAAGATTTTTTGGGGTGGTTTCTATTTGATGTCCCTAAAAGTGAAATAGCGAGCAAAACTCTTGATGAAATGGTACAACTTTTTGCTGATAAGGCATATGATTATGTATGTTACAAAAGTGAATTGTTTCCTTCTGCTAGTATTTTAAGTAAGATTTTAAATGATGAACGATATTCTCTTAAAAAATCAATATGGGATAGTGCTTACCGTAATAACTATGAAGAAATAGAATCTTATAATATTGATTATGAGAAAACGGACATAACCGTGCCTAATATAAAATATTATACAGTAAATGTTCATAAGCCATCTGAAAGATTAAAGAAAAAAATGGAGCAGGCTGGTCGAGAATACCGTGCCGCATTCAAACGTCGCGGTTTTGTCCTGTTGACTGATAAAGATGGAGAATACACCCCTGAAGGAAAAACATATTTACATTATAAAGATAAATATTTGAATAAAAAGTGGAATTATGAAGAAAAATTAGAAAAAGCAGGTGGACCACAAAAAGAAGTAACATTACTTAGTAATCATAAAAAGGTTGTTGAAAGACGAGAACTTATAAAGGATACTATTACTGATGTGGTGGACAAAAAGGTTGATGAAGTTATTGAAAATTTGAAGGAATACATAGAGACAAGTAAATTGACGTTGGAACCAACAGGAGCGGGAATTCAAACTTATAGTGATGACTTACCTAGTTTTAAGGAGATGGGGATGCTTTGTTATAAGCCAAGTTTCATGCCACGAGAATTGACAAGATCAACTGATAAAGAGTCAGTTGCACAAGCACAGCAATCTTCCCATCAATCAAGTAACAAGACTGAAAATAATGAAACTAGCAAAACTCATACAGATGATTTTTCGCAAGCAAGAAGCTAGATATTACAAAATTTACTTAGATATGAACAGCACCCCAAAAGTTTTGGGGTGCTGTTCATTTTATTTAAGATATAAATTTTATAAAAATTGCTTTTTATACTAATTATAAATAAAATTTTTCAGCACTTCCCTTTTTAATTTAAATTATAATTTTAGCCACTGGCTTTATATAAAACAAGCATTTTTGGGGGAATACGATCATATATTAACGAAAAGGAGTGAGTATGGAGAGTAAATTTAAGAATCACCGTTTGGTGTGTGAGGATAGAAAAAGTTTGTGTATTACGGGGGTCGAAAAGGCGGACAACGCGACCCCCACTCAATTTAGTTGCATAGTGCTTGGGCGCCCACTCATAGTGACTGGCAAGGGGTTGAGTGTAAAACGCCTTGATATTGTCGAGGGCATCGCAGAACTTGCTGGCGAAATCAACGAGATTAAGTACGCCCACGAAAAGAAAAGTTTACTCAGTAGGATTTTCAAATAATGCTATTTACTACCTTTGGTCAAGGGTGGCTATTTCTTATTATTCTTGAATTAGGGCTACTATGCGCGCTAGTGGACAGTTTGGTTGTATTTTTCCCAAAATGGCTAAAAAGTCGCAAAAAATTAAGTAAAATCGATAAAAATGCAGAAAAAATCGTGAAAAATCGTGAAAAAATAGAATTTTTAGCCCCAACACAGCCAAAACAAAAAACAAAAACACCGCGAAAATTCAGCTTTAAGTCACCCATTTTTTTAACGATTATTATGGTATTAAAAGTTTTTATATGCGGGGCGATTATTTATCTAGCGACACTTTGGCTCAACTATGGAGAGATTCGGGCGTATCTAATTTTAGCGTTTGTTGCGGGGTTTTGTCTAGAACGCACTATTCTTGTAAAGTGGGTACAAAAATGGCGAAACTATGCTATAATAAAAGCAAATAAAAGGTAGGTAATTATGAAAAAAGTCACACTCTCGACCCTTATTTTGCTTGGAATCGGGCTAGTAATCACGATTCTATTTATAATCGCCATATCGCAATTTATTACGATACAAGAAAAGCGCCAGCAGTTAAATATACTAGAGGCACGCAGTCAAGAACTATCAGCAGAGATTGCAGCAGCGGAGGACACCTTGGAAATTGTATCCTCGCTAGAGTATCAAGAGTTTGAAGCACGCAAGCACGGATATGCTTATCCCAATGACAAGCATTATGTCGCAAATGGCTCCTTTTCGGACTAAAAACATTGCATAGTACCTTATTTTCGCGATTTTTTTCGTATTTTTCGCGATTTTTTTACAATTTTGGCTTTTTATTTAATTAATTTTGTATATTTGTTGCATTTTTATTTTCTGCGAATCAAGTGAATTTAGTGCGGACAAAATAGCGCCCGAAATAATATTAGCAGTGTATAGGACATTTCTAAGTCTTGCACAGTCGAGCATTTTTCCATTTAGTAGCGAGGTCACCCCATAAATACACAAATCGGGCATCAACTTTACATCGTTTACCGCACCATAATATTCACGACTAACTACAATATCCCCCAGTCGCGCTTGAGAGCGGGTGGCCATACTATCGAGCAAAACTATTTGCGAAGTCTGATGAACGGCACGAATGAAACTATAGGCAAACTCGCAATTTGTGGCAGTAATCGGCGCGTTTAGACCACCATAAATGTAGTATGGACAGTCGTTGCGGCGGAGATTTTCAGCAACTATTGGCGCCAAACTATCCCCTACTATTTTATCGCTACCAATGCACAAAAATACGGGAGGTTTGTCCCCCAAACATTCAGTCAAAACTTTTCTTAGCCCCTCAAACGCGCGTGGCGAAAAGGCATAACCTCTAAATAATTCCATACTAAATAGTATTGCCATTTCGTTAGTTTTTAGACCGTTTTTGTTATTTTTTACATATTTTTTTAGGTTTTTTGCGCATTTTTAACGCTTTTTCGCATTTTTAATTAAATTCACCGCCCGAGTTATCGGTTTCGGGGTTGTGGTTTACGCTTGGCTTTTCGGTAAAGTTTGCAATAATAATTACACCCTCAACTAAACTCATAGGTATGTCACAGGTGGCGCCGTAACTACTTAGGTCAATTGCCTCTCCGCTGCTAGTTTGCGCGGTCCAGCCCGTGAACTCGTATCCTGCAAAGGCGAGCGCCGAGAGATGGATGTAGTCCATGTTATCTAGGGTAGTTATATTCATACGGACTTCGCCACCAGTACTCGCCTTTGCGAGCGGCGAGTTTGTTACTGCTGTTCCACCTGTAAAGGTAGGTCTTAGCACCACACCATTCAGTGTTGCTAGCGGCAAGGTGATTGTGCTGCTATTGGGATTTTCGAGTGTTAGGGTGCCGTTAGTCACCACCCACGAGGAAAATGCGCATCCCGCATAAGGTATTGCGGTGAGAGTCACTTGCTCGCCGTTACTTCGGGCGCGTACTTCCCCACCGCTATACGCGGTTACCGCCGTACCGTTTGCACGAAAAACTGCTATGCGGGTGGTATTCGCTGTTAGGCTGGGTATTGT
>CASEHF010000027.1 GCA_949287685.1 uncultured Christensenella sp.
ACAATATCCAAATTGTCAAGAGGAAAAATCTAAAAAATATCTCGCGTGGAGTTTTGTTGGTTACTCGGTTGTATTAATTGGGGTGTCTGTCGCTATGACATACCTAGCCGAAAATCTCGCCGAAACTTATGGACTGGGTAAAGGGCTGGCGGGCGCTTTGTTCCTAGGTGTGCCTACGAGCCTACCCGAAATTATATCTAGTTTTGCGCTGCTCCGTTTTGGTAATTTTAATGCAGCCTACGGAAATATCATCGGCTCATGCTTGTTTAATTACGCAGTGCTCGCAATAGCGGATATTGCTTATACAAGTGGTACAGTTTTCTTAACTGATTTACAGACAATTGTACTAGCAGCGTGCTTACTAGCGGCAACCGCTTTAATGATAGTTTTGGGACTTGTCAAGCGCGGGGAGAATAAGATTAAGTCTACAAATACTTTTCATATAATAATAGGTGTACTTATTCTAGTGACCTATATCGTGTTCTTGATTCTTTCCGCACTTTATTGCTAATGCCAGTATAATAAAATTCTATGAACTTTTTTCAATTTATGCTTGACTTAAACTTATAGTTTTGATATAATACAAATCGTTACAAATGATTTTGTAGCGTTTTTCTATACACTTTGTATAGGGTAAAGGCCTAATTTTAGGCTTTAAAAACTTTTACAAAATCCAGAATATCTGGTCGTGAAAAGGAGCGCAATAGTGGTGTGTTGCGCGGCTTTTCAGCAGGACGCAAAAGACAGCGCATAGTTATTCTATTTAAAATATGAATATGTGAGTTAAATTTTGTCGCCAAACTACGATTTATGGGTTGAAATCGTGGTAAATTTACAAGGAGGGGAATATGCCTACAATTAACCAATTGGTTAGAAAGAGTCGTAAGCAACAAAAGCGCAAGACTAAGTCACCTTTGCTAGACCAATGTCCACAGAAGCGTGGCGTGTGCTTTGCTGTTACTACTACGACCCCGAAAAAGCCAAACTCAGCGCTTCGTAAAATTGCTAAGGTTCGCTTGAGTAATGGTAGTGAGAGTACGATGTACATTCCAGGCGAAGGTCACAACCTTCAGGAACACTCAGTTGTGCTCGTTCGTGGTGGTCGTGTAAAAGACCTTGTCGGTGTGCGTTACCACATCGTGCGTGGTGTCTTGGATACTGCAGGCACAGCAAAGCGTAAGCAAGGTCGCAGTAAATACGGCACAAAGAAAGAGGGTAAATAATCTAACTCATCTATAATAGTAATCTAGTAAAAGGAGAATAATTATGTCAAGACGCAATGCAGCACCCGTCCGCAGCGTGTTACCGGACCCAGTGTATGGTAGTACAGTCGTTCGTAAACTTATTAACCAAGTTATGCTCGATGGAAAGTTGAGTATCGCTGAAAGACTCGTTTATGATGCAATGACTATTGCCAGTGAAAAGACTGGAGTATCTCCAATGGAAACCTTGGAGAAAGCGTTGGAGAATGCTAGTCCGGTTGTTGAGACTCGCGCACGCAAGGTGGGCGGTGCCACTTATCAGGTGCCTGTCGAGATTAGACCTGCACGCCGCCAGACTCTAGCAATTAGATGGCTAGTCGCTTTTTCAAAGAAGCGTGGCGAGCGCGGTATGGAGCACAAGTTGGCTGGGGAACTCGTTGATGCGTTCAACGGTACTGGCGGCGCTATCAAGCGTAAGGATGAAGTGCACCGTATGGCAGAGGCTAACAAGGCTTTTGCACACTTTAAGTGGTAATTTAGGAGGATAATTAAGATATAAATGGCAAGAACTACACCATTAGACAAGGTACGCAATATCGGTATTATGGCTCACATCGATGCTGGGAAGACAACTACTACCGAGCGTATCCTATATTATACAGGTATTACTCACAAACTAGGCGAGGTCCACGAGGGACAGGCCACTATGGACTGGATGGTACAGGAGCGCGAGCGCGGTATTACTATTACTTCCGCTGCGACTACTTGTCACTGGAAAGATAATCAAATTAATATTATCGACACCCCAGGCCATGTGGATTTTACAATCGAGGTTGAGCGTAGTTTGAAGGTACTCGATGGTTCCGTAGCCGTGTTCTGTGCTCGTGGTGGCGTACAGCCTCAGAGTGAGACCGTTTGGAAACAGGCAAATAAGTACGGCGTACCGCGTATCGCGTATGTAAATAAAATGGATATGAACGGTGCGGACTTTTTCCGTGTTGTTGATATGATGAAGTCGCGCTTGCGCGCAAACGCAGTGCCGATTCAGTTGCCAATAGGTCACGCTGATGATTTTAGAGGCGTTATCGACCTTGTCACAATGAAGGCAACAATTTATAAAGATGATGAAGGCAAGGAAATGGAGGAGACCGACATTCCTGCCGAATATGCTGAACAAGCAAAGCAGTACCGTGCACAATTAATTGAGGCGGTTGCCGAAATGGATGATGCACTACTTGAGAAGTTTTTCGCTGGCGAGGAGTTTACTGAAGAGGAAATCAAGCTGGGAATTAGAAAAGGCACTTTGTCTCTTCGTATGAATCCTGTTATTTGTGGTACAAGTTACAAAAACAAGGGTATTCAAAAGTTACTCGATGCTATCGTTGACTATTTACCAAGTCCGCTCGATGTTCCAGCGATAAAGGGCGTATTGCCAAATGGAGAGGAGTCGGAGCGTCATCCTAGTGATGATGAACCATTCAGCGCACTTGCATTTAAGGTTGCGACTGACCCATATGGTAAACTTACTTACTTCCGTGTATATAGCGGTAAGTTAGAGAGTGGTAGTTATGTATATAACTCTACCAAGGGTAAAAAGGAGCGTGTCGCTAGACTTATTCGTATGCACTCAAATGAGCGTATCGAGATTAACGAAGTTCGCACTGGTGACATTGCCGCCATTGTAGGTCTAAAAGACACAACAACAGGTGACACTCTGTGTGATGAGGCACACCCAATCATTCTCGAGAGTATTAACTTCCCAGACCCTGTTATTCGTATCGCAATTGAGCCAAAGACTAAGGCAGGGCAGGAGAAACTCGTAGCGGCATTATTAAAGTTTGTCGAGGAAGATCCTTCATTTAAGACCTACACTGACCAAGAAACTGGTCAAACAATTATTGCAGGTATGGGTGAGCTTCACCTAGATATTTACTGCGACAGATTGAAACGCGAGTTTAATATCGATGCAAACATTGGTAAACCTCAAGTTGCTTACCGTGAGACAATTCGCAGTAAGACAAAGCAAGAGGGCAAGTACATTCGTCAATCAGGTGGTAAAGGTCAATACGGTCACTGTGTGATTGAGATGGAACCTCTGCCAGCAGGCTCGGGATACGAGTTTGTGAACAAAATCGTTGGTGGTGCAATTCCAAAAGAATTCATCCCAGCAATTGATGAGGGTATCCGCGAGGCAGCGCAAAATGGTGTGCTCGCAGGATATGAAATGGTCGACTTTAGAGTAACTCTAGTAGATGGTAGTTACCACGATGTCGACTCGAGTGAAATGGCGTTCAAGATTGCAGGTAGTATGGCATTCAAGGAAGCAGCCAAGAATGCAAACCCTGTAATCTTAGAGCCAATTATGAAGGTGCAAGTCATCGTTCCAGAGGAATATTTGGGCGATGTAATGGGCGATATTAACCGTAGGCGCGGCCAACTCCGCGAAATGGAGAGCGAGGATGGTCAGCAGACTATCAACGCACTCGTTCCGCTGGCCGAGATGTTCGGTTATGCGACCGACTTGCGCAGTATCACTCAGGGTCGTGGTATATTCACTATGGACCTAGAGTGCTACTCAGAAGTGCCTAAATTTGTTGCCGAGAAAATTATCGGTCAACGCAACTCTGCCAACTAAAAAAATTAATAAGGAGATTTTAAAAGATTATGGCAAAAGCAAAATTTGAAAGAAAGAAACCCCACTTTAACTTGGGTACAATTGGTCACATCGACCACGGTAAAACAACTTTGACCGCTGCTATCACTACAGTTTTGTCAAAGAAAGGTTTGGCTGAAGCACGCGACTACGCTGCTATCGACAACACTCCAGAGGAGCGTGAACGCGGTATTACTATTAACGCAGCGCATGTTGAGTACGAAACTGCAAAGCGTCACTACGCGCATGTAGACTGCCCAGGCCACGCTGCTTATGTAAAGAACATGATTACTGGTGCTGCTCAGATGGATGGTGCAATTTTGGTAGTTGCAGCAAACGCTGGTGTTGCTCCTCAGACTCGTGAGCATGTATTGCTTGCTCGTCAGGTAGGTGTTCCTGCAATCGTTGTTTTCCTAAACAAGGTTGACTTGCTTCCACCAGGAGACCGTGATGAGCTTATCGAACTCGCTGAGATGGAAATTCGTGACCTATTAAATGAGTATGGTTTCCCAGGCGACACTACTCCAATTATTCACGGTAGTGCAAAGGCTGCTCTTGATGCAGCAAATGCTGGCAATGTTGATGGCGATGAGTGCAAGTGCATTTTCGAGCTTATGGACACATGTGACAGCTACTTCGCAGATCCAGTTCGTGACACTGACAAGCCATTCTTGATGCCAGTTGAGGATGTATTTACAATCACTGGTCGTGGTACAGTTGCTACTGGTCGTGTAGAGCGTGGTACTGTAAAGGTAGGCGACACTGTAGAAATTGTTGGTATGGGTCCTACAAAGACAACAGTTATCACTGGTGTTGAGATGTTCAAAAAGTTGCTTGACCAAGCAGAAGCGGGTGACAACATTGGTTGCTTGCTCCGTGGTATCGAGCGTAAGGACATTCAACGCGGTCAAGTGCTTGCTGCTCCTAAGACAATCACTCCACACACTAAGTTCACTGCACAAGTGTACATTCTAAAGAAAGAAGAGGGTGGCCGTTCTACTCCATTCGTATCTGGTTACCGTCCTCAGTTCTACTTCCGTACAACTGATGTTACTGGTACTATTAAACTCCTTGGTGGTGTTGAAATGGTTATGCCAGGCGACAATGTCGAGATGGAAGTTGAGTTGATTACTCCTATCGCTATCGAGGAAGGTCTCCGCTTCGCTATTCGTGAGGGTGGTCACACTGTAGGTAGTGGTGTTGTAACTAAGATTGAAGCTTAATTATAAATCATACACATAAAAGGTCTAGGTTTTTCCTAGACTTTTTGTTTTTAACTAACAAAAAACGAGTTATTTGCGCGCACAATTTATTGAAGGTTAGTATATCAGAAGTTTTGAGAAGCCAAACGCATCATTAAGATATGGTCTTAATCATTAAGATGTGCTGTTAATGAAAACAACTTTTTGTGTTACGGAAACTTTTTTAGTGTTTTTAGTGCTACAAATTCCTGTTTTTTGCGAAATGCACCAATTTTTATAAGTTTTGTGTATTTTTATGCAAAAAATATTCAAAAAGGGGTTGAAATTTTTATTTTAATTTGTTATACTACACCTATATTAGATAAAAGGAGGTAAAAAACATGATTTCAAAAACAACAAAATTAGACAAAAAAGAGGTAAAAAATTATGAAAACGAAGCAGAAAAGAGGTGCTTCGCAAAGTAAAATCAATTTCTTACATTATATTTGGGAACAAAAATATTATTGGTTTACTTATGTTATACTATTCATTATAGCGACTGCTTGTAGTTTCTTTGATGTGTGGTTTGTGTCGCAAAGTTTGGCATTTATCACGCTAAATGATTTTCAAAATGCAATTTTATACTTGGGTATAGGACTAGGGGCAATGGTCCTATGGCGTGTATTAACATATACAGGGAATGTCTTTTATTTTATCAGCACACAGCGTATTGGTATATCAATTAAGAGTTTTGTTTCAAAAAAGGTGTTGCAGTTTGATTCGGCAACTTTTAATAGAATTCCAACAGGTAAAATGGTGCAGAGAATCAACGATGACACTACGCGTTGGTTCGAGGGTTTTGATTGTATCTTAAACTATGTACTTGACCTACTATATCAAATTGTAATTTTAGTCTACATTTCAGTTTTAAATTTGTACATTGGTTTAATTATAATTTGCGGGCTAATTATTTCATTGATTATTACATTAATTCAGCACAAGTATCAAACAAAATTTGATAAAAAGAGATACGAGGCAGTTGAGGAAAACATTTCTTTGATTACTGAGTCGGTTCGTGGCGAAAAGGATATCAAGAGCCTCAAATTAGAGCCGATAATTTCAAAAAAGCTTGACAACACTATCGCAAAGCAAGAAAAATCGACAATGAGGTCACGCCTTTTCATAAACTCTACATATAACTTGAGTTTCTTTTTAGCGGAAATACTAACTACTGTTATGTTAATGGTGGCAATTTTTATGCTCCGCGATGGCGTACTTGCGATGACTTTATTTATGTTTTTGTTTACGAATAAATCAGTTTTCTCAAACTTTGCGACTAGAGTAATGAATCTTGTGAGTCAGGCTACTTCGATGAAAGTCGCATCGACCCGCATAAATGAACTTTTTGATGAAAAGAAGTTCGCAGTAGAAAAATTTGGAACGGTTGAAATTAAAGACTTTAAGGGAAAAATCGAGTTTAAAAATGTAGTTTTCTCGTACAAACCTGAGTATGAGGAGCCTGAGGAAAAGGATAGGAAAAAGCGCAAAAAAGAGCCAGTACATAAGGAGGCGCCTAAAAAGCCCACTCGGATTCTCAATGGCGTGAGTTTTACAATCGAGCCGAATAGCACTGTTGCTTTTGTAGGGCGCAGTGGTAGTGGTAAAACCACCATTATGAACCTGATTGCAAAAATGTTGAATGCCGACAGTGGAAAAGTGTTGCTAGACAATATAGATGTCCAAGAGTTAACGAAAGACAGTATTCGTAACAATATCGCTATGGTGAATCAATTTTCGTACATTTTTGATATGACCATTCGTGAAAATTTGCTTATGGCAAATCAAAATGCCTCAGAAAAAGAACTTTGGGATGCTTTAGACAAGGCAAGCTTAAAGGACTTTGTAAAGGGTTTGGCAAAGGGAATAGATACAAAAGTAGGCGAGGGCGGCGTAAAACTTTCTGGTGGGCAAAGACAAAGACTGTCTATTGCTCGCGCATTCTTAAAAAATAGTAAAATTATTTTATTCGATGAAAGTACAAGTTCCTTAGACAATTTTGCGCAAAATGATATAAAGCACAGTATAGACAGCCTCAGTGGGGAGCGTACTGTAGTAATTGTCGCACACCGCTTGAGTACAATCAAAAATGCTGAAAAAATCTTTTTCGTAAAGGATGGGAAAATCAACGATATCGGCACATTTGATGAGCTTTTTGGCCGTAATGAGGAATTTCGCAATATGTTCCTAGTAGAGCAGATTTAAAAAAAGTAGCAACTTTCAAATTCAGACCGTAATTATATTAAAAATAGGGGAAAAATAGGAGAAAAGCAAATTTGTTGTCTATTAGGGAATGAGTTTTTGATTTTTTTGCGATAGCATCAAAAAAGAGTGAAGGATAAGTCTTTCACTCTTTTTATTTGATAAACAAAATAACAAGATTTCATACAATACTACTTAATTTTATAAAGTTGGAATACCTACTTGATCAACTCGCTAAGCCGTACCGCAAGGCTTGCCGTACATCCCATTAGCGGATTGTTGCCCATTCCAACAAATCCCATCATATTCACATGTGCGGGGACAGAACTGCTGCCTGCAAATTGCGCATCACAGTGCATACGCCCCATAGTGTCAGTTAGCCCGTAACTTGCGGGACCAGCGGCTAAGTTGTCAGGGTGCAGAGTCCTACCAGTGCCACCACCACTCGCAATTGAGAAGTAGGGGAGTCCTTGATTAATTCGCATTTTTTTGTAAATTCCTGCTACGGGGTGTTGAAAACGAGTCGGGTTTGTCGAGTTTCCAGTAATTGAAATGTCGACCTGTTCATAATCACAAATTGCCACCCCTTCATTTACACTCAAAGCCCCATAAACGCGTACTTTACTACGGTCCCCAGAACTAAATTTTCGCTCGGATTTAATAATCAGTTTGTCGCGATTATAGTCATAGTCGGTTTGCACATAGGTAAAACCCCCAATACGACTAATAATGTATGCAGCATCTTTCCCAAGTCCGTTAATAATAATTTTTAATGGGGTAGCGCGGACATGATTTACACTGGTTGCTAGCGCGATAGCGCCTTCACTAGCGGCAAAAGACTCGTGTCCCGCGATAAAGCAAAAACATTTTGTGTGGTCATCAAGCAGTGTCGCCGCCAAGTGTCCGTGACCTAGACCTACTTGGCGCCTCGCTGCTACCGACCCAGGTATACAAAATGCCTGCAATGCTTCTCCCAACAGCAGTGCTATTTGTTTTGGGTCGGTAGTGTGTGTTTTTATGGCAAGAGCCGCTCCAATCCTAAATGCCCAAACGGCGTTATCGAACACAATAGGCTGTACTTTTTTAACAAAATACTCGCAATTTAGTACATTTTCGGCGAGAGAATATGCCTCCTCAATAGAGGTAATGCCATACTTTTTTAGAATAGAGCGAATACCATCGGCACGCTCGCTATACCCTGTAAAATACTTTTCTGTCATATATTTTCCTCCATTGTGTCGATATAGGTCTTACCCTCATCAAATCTCCCGTAAGTGCCACTAGATTTAATCAAAGCCTCTTTAGCATCGAGCCCTGCGCGAATGTTCTTTAACAGTTTGGGGAGATTTACATACTCATAGCCGATAATTTCGTTGTTTTCATCGAGGGCTAGGCGGGTGGTGTACCCTTCAGTAGTGTTGTAGTACCTAACCCCCGCTTTGTCATTACTGTATACAGTGCCTACTCGGCTGTGGTGAGTAGAGCCCAATTCCTCAACTCCAGCGCCAACAGATAACCCGCCGATTGAAAAGGCACTTTGGCTACGCCCGTACGCGAGTTGCTGAAAAATATCCTTCATTGCATCGTTTATCGCATCGCATACAAGGTCTGTATTTAGTGCTTCAAGTAGAGTAAGCCCCACTAATATCTCACCAGCCATACAGGCACTGTGTGTCATACCACTACACCCGACAGTCTCGACAAGTGCTTCTTTAATTATGCCATTTTTTACATTTAGAGTTAGTTTGCATACCCCTTGTCTCGGCGCGCATTTGCCACAACCATGGCTAAAGCCACTAATTTCGGTAATGTCTTTTACTTTGGTAAATTCGCCCTCTTGTGGTATGGGCGCAGGCCCAGAGTGTGGACAAGAATTTACTTTATAGCAATCGTTAATTTTCATTTTATCCCCTTTTATAGCGTTTCTCACGCGAAATTTACTTAATTATACCACAAATCATCAATTTTCAAAAACGATAAATGCATACTTTTGTAATTTTTTTGTTAATATAGAAGTTGACAGCAAGGTGTCCTTGTGGTAAAATATTTTTATACTATTAAATAAGAGGATAAGAAAAATGTTTGTAGAAAAATTAAACAAAGATGATTGGGGAGTGTACGCTGACAGAGTGATTTGTGGCAGCGATTTTTCGGTGTCGAGCGATGTTCGTTTTGAGCCGATGACTGATAAGTTAGGATATGTAAAGGGCGTGTTACTGGACTTTTATGTTGTAGACAATTTTGCTGATACCGAGACTCATGTGGAGCAGTTGGTAGAGGACTATGAGGATGATTTTGCCCACAAGGCGTTTATGATTCAAAAATTTGGCTTGAACTTTATCAATAATTATAGACAGTATCTAAAGGCTATGCGTGTGCCTACTGCAGAGCAAAAGAGCCTAGTGAAGCCTTGTGAGGACTATTTTTACCGAATTACACACCAGGTAAAAGATGACCATACCCAGACAGCGCTAGAGGACTTTATGTCTAGATAGTATATGTTTTAGGCAATCGTATGCAAAATTAGATAAAACCAATATAGTTTTTTATGAGTTTGGGATTGTGCCAGACTCATTTTATTTGGGGTAGGACTTTAAAGTGCTTTTTTCCGAGAGTAAAAAACAAAATATACTCGCTTTTTTTCGCATATAAGATTGATTTACTATTTATTTTATGTTAAAATCTATTATTATTTAAAGCAAAGGAATGACAAAAATGAGCTTGTTTAACGAAATGAAAGAACGCGGTTTGGTATACCAAACAGTCTACGAGGAGGACTTAAGTAAACTTCTTGATTCAGAGCGAATTGTGTGCTATTGTGGTTTTGACCCAACAGCGGATAGTTTGCATGTAGGGCATCTTGCATCAATTTTGCAATTAATCCGTATGCAAAGAGCGGGGCACACACCAATTGCACTAATCGGCGGCGCTACGGGTAGAATTGGTGACCCAACAGGTAGAAATGATATGCGCCCAATGATTACTCAAGAACAGCGCGATGAGAATGTCCGCAAAATCAAGGCACAACTTGAGTCTTTTTTCGACCAAACAGTGTCAAATAAACTGGTGGTCGTAAACAACGATGACTGGTTTAGAGACCTTAACTTTATCGACTTTTTAAATACTGTAGGACTCAATATGAGTGTTAATAAAATGTTGAGTTCGGGGTGTTTTGAACAGCGTATGGAAAACGGACTCAGTTTCCTAGAGTTTAACTATATGCCGATGCAGGCGTATGACTTTTGGTATTTATATAAAAATTATGATTGCAAACTTGAGTTAGGCGGTAGTGACCAGTGGGCTAATATGCTCGCAGGGGTTGAGTTGATTCGTAAAAAAGAGGATAAGCCTGTTTTCTGCCTTACGACTCCGCTACTTACCAAGTCCGATGGCACAAAAATGGGGAAGTCAGCAGGAAATGCTGTGTGGCTAGACCGTGAAAAGTTTAGCGACTACGACTTTTTCCAATATTTCCGCGATATTGAGGATGCTAAAGTCGAGACAGTTTTCCGTATTCTCACACTACTCCCATTAGATGAAATTAAGGAAATTTGCAAAGGCACTGGTAAAGAGATAAATGCGGCAAAAGAACGCCTTGCGTATGAGGTGACTAAACTTGTCCGCGGGGAGGAAAGCGCCAAAACCGCTCTAAATCAAGCCCGTGCAGCCTTTGGTGGCGATATTCGTGATATGCCTGAGGTGAGTGTTACAAAGGATGATTTGGGAATTATTGATTGTTTAGTAAAACTTGAGTTTGCCTCCTCGCGTGGTGATGCCAAGAAGTTGATTTTAGGTGGCGGCATAAAAGTAAATGATGAGACTGTTACAGGCCTTGATTACATTTGTCCAAGTTCGGGTTTTGTTCTTAAAAAAGGCAAGAAAAATATCGTAAAGGTAAATGTAGAGTAAATGCAGACATTTTTATCTGTCCCCAAAGATAAAATTTTCACAAGCGAGATTGTAATAAACAAATCTCGCTTTTTGGGTTTTATAAAATTTGTATCTACAGAACTTGAGGCTAGCGAGTTTTTATGCTCTATCCGTAAAGAATATGCGGATGCTAGACATATTTGCTATGCATATAGGCTGATAAATACTGCAAAGGCAAGTGATGACAATGAACCAGCAGGGACCGCAGGAAAGCCCATACTCTCCATTCTTGAGAAGCGCGGGCTTTTTAATGTGATTAGTATAGTTGTTCGGTACTTTGGGGGCATTAAATTGGGCGCAGGCGGGCTTTTGCGCGCGTACACTAGTGCCACAACTCTTGCCCTAGATTCGGCAAAGCCTATCATATATGAAAAGGCAAACAGGCTCGAGCTCAAACTAAATTATAGCGACTATGAGCCGTTTTTGAACAAAATCAAAAATAGGAAAGTTAAAATTTTGAATGCTGATTTTTCAAATGGCGTAACACTTGAAATTGTGGCAGGGAGTAATGAAAGTATCGAGGGCGCCAAGGTGTTAGGCGAAGTTAGTTATGGTTTTGAGGAGTAGAAAATGGGTATAATTACTGATATAAAAGTGGCAAAGGGCAATAAGAAACGCCAGCATATCTATATTGATGATGAATTTGTATGTACGGTTGATGAGTTTACCGCCTTTAAAAATCATTTAAAAGTTGGCTTGGAGATTGATTGTGCCGCACTTGAGCAAATCACCCTTGAGAGCGAATCGAGCACCGCTTTTGAGCGCGCAATAGATTTAATTTCTAATACCCCCAAAACAAAAAAACAGATTAAGGACTACTTATACGGGAAAGGGTATTTGCCGGCAGTCGTAAATTCGGTTGTTGAAAAAATGCTTGAGTACCATTATTTAGATGATGTACAGTATGCGCGTATGTATGTCGATGCCTATAAAAACAAGTTCGGCAAGCAGAAACTTAGATTTAATTTGCAGGCAAAGGGTGTTAGTGGGGCTATAGTTAATGAGGTGCTAGAGGAACTTGAGCCTCAGGAGGATGCTGTTTTTACACTCGCTAAAAAATATCTAAAGAGCAAAGAGCCTACGCGGGAAAACCTCGATAAACTCGCTAGACATCTGTTGAGCAAAGGCTTTTCGTGGAGTGATATCAGCCCTGTATTAACAAAATTAAGGAGCGGAGAGTATGATGAAGGTTGGGATTGATATAGTGGAAATTTCGCGCTTTTTAAACAAAATGAACGATAGTGCGTTTGTTACTCGAATTTTTACAAAGCGCGAGCGTGAGCATATAGCGGAATTAAATAGTGTAGAGGGGGTGGCCGAGCGTATGGCGGGGAAGTTTGCTGCAAAAGAGGCTGTGGCTAAAATGCTGGGTACTGGGTTAGATAAAGGAATAAAATGGACAGATATCGAGATTTTACCCGACCCATTAGGTAAGCCCACTCTAAACCTCATAGGTTTTGCTAGCGAATACTTCGATGCGCTAAAATTAAAAGAGGTTGATATTAGCATTTCACATTCTGGTACGCAGGCAATAGCGATATGCGTGGCAATCTAGTGCATAAATTTATAGAAAAAGACAAATTATAGGCTGTGTAGGCCTATTTTTTATTTTTTAGGTATATTTAAAGGGGTAAAAGGGATAAATTATTATGCAAGATATCAAAAAGTATCGCGAGGAATTAAAAAAAATTACTCCGCACAAACGAATGAAGCGGTCTCATATACTGGTAAAGAACGACTTTTCAAAATTCGCAGGTTTTAGCGTACGCGAAATTTGGGGCGAGTTCGATGATTTCTCAAAATACGAGCAGTGGTTAAAGGAGCGTTAGCGTGGATTTAATTAGGAGAGGCGACATATTTTATGCAAATCTTTCTCCAGTGGTTGGGAGTGAACAGGGTGGAGTGCGCCCAGTGCTAGTTGTGCAGAACGATGTAGGGAACAAGTTTAGCCCAACGGTCATTGTTGCTGCAATTACTAGCAAGATTAACAAGGCAAAATTACCCACCCATATAGAACTGCCAGCCCATACATATGGACTCGAGAAAGATAGCGTAGTTTTACTCGAGCAAATTCGTACGCTAGATAAGGCGCGCTTGTTAGAAAAAATCGGTAATGCAGATGCAAAAACGCTCGAAAATATTGACAATGCCTTGCTAATTAGTCTAGGATTATGAGATAAACCGCGGAAAAATGGCGGTTTTTACTTTTTATTTTATATTGTATATTGACAAAATTAGTATTTTGGAGTATAATAAATTACGAATTACTAGATGAATAAATAGAGAGGTAGTTTTTATGAAATGGCTAAGTAGATTTTTAATCTTTTTGCTTATCGTAATTGTGGGTATTAGTATTGGTCTGTCTATTTACTACTTTTTGCGCAATAACGAAGTATTTAGTTTCGGCGCAGAAGGGGAACAGTCAGTTACTAGGTATCAAAACGAGGGCGAGACTTTCGATATTGCCGTTACTAGGACAAACGGCAGTAGCGATGAATACTCATTACAGAGTATGGATGAGAGCGTTGCAGAGTTTGTAGAGTCATTCGATGATGACAAATCTGGCAATGTTAAAATTTGGAGATTTAGGGCTGTTAATGGCGGTAATACTACTATTCAGTTGATTACCACCAACGAGGCGTACAAAAATCTCAATGTGTCCGTTTATGTAGGTAATGGAACAGTAGAGTATCCATTCTATATCCGTTCGTACCAGGATTTAGCAAATATTAAGAAGGAAACTGATGGCGCAAACGGTATGACTCTTACCGCTAATTATCAGCAGGTTGCCGACATCGATATGAGCGTAGCGACAGAGGCTTGGGAGCCTATTGGTACAGGCGAAGTTGCTGGTTTTACTGGGACATATAATGGTAACGGCCATGTAATTTCCAACTTGACTTTATTAAAAGAGGGCTCAAGTTATGCTACCCCTGGGACTCTTTATGCCGATGCTTCTCTTGAGTATGCAGGTTTATTCTCACGCATTGGTAATGGAGCAGAGGTATCGCGCTTGACAATTTCTAATGCTACTATTGATGGAAATTATCTTAGCGCTGGTGCATTGGCTGGTATTTCTAATGGTAAGATAAATTTCGTTAATGTCGTTGATTCAATTATTAGTAGTACCAGTGAGAGCACTCCTACAATAGGTGGTGTTGTGGGTAGACTCGTAGGTACTAATTACGGTGCTAGAGTACAGTACTCGGGCGTTGCAAATTCACAAATTATCGCTGGTACTGCTGGCGAAATTGGTGGACTCGTAGGTGAGGCAGAGGGTGCTGTGATTAGCAATTCTTATGCTATTGTATCGATTTCTACAGACAGTGCGGATAGTCCTGTTATCGGTGGTATTGTTGGAGTGCTTTCTAATCCAAAAGCAACCGCTGGTACCGAGACTAGGAATGCTGTGATTAACTCGTACAGTGTGTTAAATAGTCTCGATATTCCTAACACGAATAATCGTCGTATCGGTGGTATCGTAGGGTGGAACTCAAATAACCGCGTAAATTCACAGGCAGTCCTAAAGCCTGAGATTACCGAGGGCGAGAATGATGAACTTAAGAATTATAACCGTATCTTAGGT
>CASEHF010000028.1 GCA_949287685.1 uncultured Christensenella sp.
TCTCCTGCACTTCGCTTTCTTCTATAATTATGGCTTTCAAAATTTTCAAAATTTCATCAGCACTTACATTCTTTAAATAAAACTCTAAGCCCGTAACCGGCACTTTTTTCACCATATTCAAACCCTCTTCTTTTGAGCAATAAACAAAATTAACAAGTCCGCAGCTGAACTACTTCGCGTACTCGCCGAATATCAGTCTAAGAAATAGAGAAATATCGCTATCAAGCGATATTTTTTTGTTTGGCTACTGTTTTTTTATTACAATTAGTTTTGGCAGGTAAAATGGAATTTAATGGTCGCCTATACTTAAATAAGGCTAGCACTACCTGTTTGGGGTGATAAATAAAAAATGCATTAAAGTAGCGAAATTTGCGTATTTTGGCATAAAATGTTGCAAATTTTCAATTTTTCTAGTATAATAATATTAATTGACTGTTAAGGTTTTTTAGATATTTTGCCCTAAAATACTAGTGTTTTGACCGATTTTTCATAAATGTGATTATACAACTATTTTATTTTTGTCAAAATTTTTTCATTGCTTAAACTTGCTTTACATATTATAAAATATATGATAAAATAAAGTATACTTTAAAATAAACTAGGTGAGTTATGAATTTAGTAAAATCTAAATTGGGGATAATCAGCCTATTAATTATATTATTTAGCGCTGCTCTATTTGCGGGGTGTGGCGAGACTAATATTAACTTTAATGTATCGGGCACTTTGGTGTGCCATGGTACCCCAATTTCAAATGCAACAATTACGACAGACAAGGGCGACACTGTTACGACTGATGAGAATGGTGCCTTTGTCTTTTCGGATTTGAGTGAAGCGGTTATCTTGTCTTTTTCTGCTACAGGGTATGTGTTTAAAACTGAGAATGTGGCGGTGTTTAAGGAAACTCACGACCTCGTGATTGAGGCGGAGGAGATGTACACTCTCACTGGTCGCGTAGAATCGCACGGAATTGGTATTCATGGCGCGTTAGTTACTGCGACTGGGTTGGTCGACCGCACGAGTTATACGGACTCTAATGGGTGCTTTGTGATTAACAATGTTGCGGGCGAGACCGTAGTATCCGTAGAAAAGCAAAATTACACCTTTGAGCGCAAGGTGGCTACTATTAATAATAGCAATTTGGTTTTCTCTGGCTCAACGGCGATTACCGTGACCGTTAGCGGTGCAGATGGTGCTACTTTAATGGTGGGTGACAAAAAGTTAGACTACCAAAACGGCGTTTACACGGCTAGTGATATATTATTAGGCAGCGTAGTTGTGCCTAGTTTGGCGGGTTATCACTTTGAGCCTAGCCAAATCGTAGTTTCTCGCGAGAATGCTGAACTCGAGTTTAGGGCATATCCAATTTATGCGGTTACAGGTACTACGACTAGCGGTGGTGTGGCGATTGGTAATGTGTCGATTTCGGTGAATGGCAATGCACTCTATGCCTCGAATGAAAATGGCGAGTTTACAATTTCCAACCTTTGGGGGCAGAATGTACTTTCTTTTTCGCACCCTGTGTTTAATTTCACAAATGTTAGTGTAGACTCGGCTACAAATATTGAGGCTACTGGGACATTTACTCTAACGGGTTATGTATTCGATAACGCCACTCCGCTAAGTGGGGTGTATGTGGTAGGGAATGGCGAGACCTTTACCGATATGAATGGACAGTTTACTCTAGAAAATGTCAGCCTAAACGATACAATAACTTTCCAAAAAGATAATTTTATTATAGATAGCGTTACGGTAACCGATACTATTATGCTAAATGTTATGGCAATCGCGCAGTTTGATGCTACTTTAACGGTGCTTTGCGATGGCACGCCGCTCGAGGGCGCGGTTGTTAGCGTAAACGGCGACATATTCGAGACAGACACTTACGGTAAAGTGACATTTTACGACTTTACGAATAGTTTTGTCGCAAACATCGAGTGCGAGGGCTATACTTCCGCTAGTGCAAACTTCTCGCGGGACAATGCGCAAATCACTGTTTCCTTAAATAAAATATATGATGCGACCCTAAATATTCGTAGCGGTGATATAGAAATTAGCGGTGCTACGGTTTACTATAATGACACAATGTTAACGCTTGAGGGAAGCGAAATTACTATTAGCGATTTGACTTCGCCTCTAACAATTCGCGCAGAGGCTAGCGGGTTTGAGCCTATGACTTTGTTTGCAAATAAAGACAATGTAGCCCTTGATTTTAATTTATGCTATATCGTATCAGGCAAAGTGCTAAATGGTGACAAGGTAGTTTCTGGTACTGTCGAGGCTAGTGACACTCTGGGGGCTAAGACAGAGGCAAATATCATAGCAGGCGACTATACCTTGAGGTTATATGGTAAAAACACAATAACGGTTTCCGCTGCGGGGCTGGATTTTGATACGGTTGAGGTTGAAAAGGGCAGAAGTGTAAACTTTTACGCTAGTTATTCAATTTCGGGCGCTTTGTCAGCTGAGGGTGAAATGATTAGCGGCGCTAGGGTGGTGCTAATTTCAAATAGTGATGCTAGCAAAAATTGTGAGACCACCACAAACGCTGAGGGTAAATACACTTTTGAAAATTTGAGCGGAGAGTACACGCTATTTACTACGAATACCAACATTACACTGTTGCCTAATACTTATACAGTTTCAAAGGGTGGCGAGTATAACTTCGATGCCAATGGTTATGCGGTTTCGGGTAAGGTCATGAATGGTACTTTGGGGCTAGCGGGGGTTACTGTGCGCGCAAATGGTACTACCACAGTTACAAACGAGTACGGTGAGTTTTCATTCCCGATGCTTATGGGAAATGTCACTATAACTGCCGAGAAAACTGGATATACATTTAACGAGTCATATAACATCACGCCTAGCGATGCGGGTAGAGTACTAGATTTTACCTCGACTTATCGAGTTGAGGGTGTGGTGATGAGCGGTACTACTGCGCTGGAGGGCGTTACTGTGCGCGCGGGCGCAATCTCGACTGTTACTAATAATCTAGGGCGCTTTACACTCGAGGGACTAGAAAATGCTAATACGCTTGAGTTTAGTAAAGTGGGTTATACTTTTGAAAACGAGAGCATATCGGGCTACGAAAATCTAAGTATTGCGGGCACATATACCTTAAAGGGTCGCGTGCTAGTCGGCTCGACTGCTTTGTCGGGGGTAGTTGTATCAAACAGCAGCGAGAGTGTAGAGACAAATGCACTAGGCGAGTTTAGTCTAGCAGGGGTATCGATAGGCGATATAATTACCGCAACGAGTGCGGGCTACAACTTTAATACAGTGACCGCAATAGGCTACGGCGAAAGCGTTGAGTTTAGCGGAACTTTCGGCGTTAGCGGAATTGTAAAATCAAATGGTCGCGCAGTCGCTGGGGTGGTGGTTACCTTAGGCGAACTCAGTACGACCACAAACACTGCTGGCAGATTCGAGTTTAGTAATATTAATATCTACGGCACTATGACATTTACGCTCTCGGGTTACGATTTTAACCCAGTCGAAGTCACAGGACCCGCTAGTAGTCTCGAGGTCCTCGCCACATTCGCGGTAAATGGTCGCGTAACGATTAATGGCGAGGGGCTCGAGGGTGTCTCGATTAGTGCAAATGGGGTGTCTACCACCACAGATGAGAGCGGATGCTATACACTAACAGGATTATCGACCTCTGGGTATCTTAGTGTTGAAAAACAAGGTACGACCAGTGGCTACGATTTCACGGGGACAAAGTATTTCCCAGGGGCTACGACTCTAGACTTTACAGCAAGTTACTGGGTAATGGTGTCGATTTCGAGCGGTACAGTATCTATTAACGACAGTCAACTTTCGCTAACCACCACATCGGGCAGGCTAGAGGCGATTGAAAATGGTATTGCGACTATTCGCGGAATTTTGGATACCGCTACTATTACCGCGCACGCGACAAGGTACAATGACTCGACTATTACCGTAACCGCGCCCGAGGATAATCTGCACATTAATCTAACATATAGTATAATTTTAAATCTAAATGGCGTGACACTTGATAATGCCACCGTTTACTATAGTCACGAGGGCGGGGAAGACACTGCGACCATAAGTAATATAAGTTTTGAAATAAAAGACATCGTGGGCGCTGGCTCGTGGTCGATTTCGAGGGAAAATTGTCAATTTAGCCCAAGTAGTGGGAACTTCTCAGGTCCTAGAGGTAGTGCAATTGAAATTAGTTGCACCCTTGAATACTCGATTTCAGGGCGTATAACGGTCGAAAATACTAGCATTGGCGTTAGTGGGATGACCGTGTCCTTTGGTGGCAAGACTACTAAAACTGATAGCAATGGCTATTACACACTCACAGGGCTGTACGCTGCCCCTGGGCAACTGACTGCTACATTTGAGGCGGAAAATTGTGACACGCTCACCGCAGCGATTGCGGTAAATGGCGCTGGCACATATAACATATCAAATATAAAGAACAACGACTTTGCCTACTGGCTGTGGCAAAAGGGCTACCAAAACCTCCGCGAAGCCCCCGCATATCGTAGTATTACTAAGGGCGTAGTTAATGGCGGTACATTAGGGGGAGTACAGACAATGGGCGGTATAAAGGCAAAGGATAGCACAGGTAAATACTTAGCCCAAAATATCAATTATTGTGCAAAGGATATTATTATGGTTGGTGATGTGAGTGTTGCGTATGTAGGGTTCTACGATTTACAGGCATCAGGCAACAATATGTGGTACAAACAGTTAGAGGATAGAGTAAATATACAATTAGATAATACAGGCACTTGGTTCTTAAGGAACTATGCTTCTAAATCTTGGAATGAAACTACTTTAAGTGGTATTAGAGATTTGTACGGAAATGACCCAACAATGTTTTATTCCTACGACTTTTCTCAAGCACCTATAACATATAGCGAAGTAAAATTAGATGAGGAAGGGAATTACACCTTTAAGTTTAGCTTCTCTGGTAATAATGCGATAGCAATTACTAAAGAATATTTAAAACAAATGGAAAGACTATCAGGTCAAAAACCAACATTTAAAAAAGTAGAATTAACTTATACAGTTGATAAAAATGGCAATTTGAAAAAAATCGTGACTCACGAGGAATATAATGCAATTGTTGATATTATTGGTGATATGACCGAAACCTATGAAGTTTTAGGAGAGGACTTTAGACTAAACAGGGCTGATTACGAAATAAATGAATTAGCATAGTAGAGAGGAAAATATGACTAAAAATAAAACAATTTTTACAAGTATTATAGGAGTGTTATCAGCAATATGTGTGTTGCTGTGTTTTAGCACTGCCTTTTTGCCAAAGACCACTATAGGATTTAGCGCAAACTCTACTATAAAGGCCTCTCAAATTTCTGGCGGCAGTAGTACAGTCTCTAGTCTCGAACTAAACGGTGTAGGCACCGCTCGTGAGGAAATCATAAAACTCTACGGCACCAGCAATTTATCTGGCAGTTTACTGAATAACCTTGTAAACGACTATTTCAGTAATAATGGTGGTTCTGATAGTACCTATACTTATGACAATGGTACTGGTACTTATCACTGGCTAAAGAATAATGCGCAAACTTTGGATAATGGTTCGGGCTATATGTCACACACAATGACATTAAGTAATGACCTACATTATGCGCTATTAAATAACGCCTTGAGTATAACTTTCACTGCCGATTTTGGTTCGAATAAATTTGATAGTTCTTTTGGTTATAGTGATGAGTATGACAAAGTTACTATGACGCTAATTGGTAAAGATTCTAGTGGAAATCAAGTATATAGCAATTCTTTTGATAACTTTAATGGTTACGATGTTCCTCAAACAAGAATCACAGGCAAATCTTTTCAAGTATCCAATTCTAATATTGCTAGTTTCGAATGGAGATTTAGTGTTGAGTTTACTCCACAGGGTTCAATAGGGTTGAGGAGTACCTCTAACTCAATGATAATCATTAATCCTACAATTATGTTGATGAGTTCGGACTTAACCGCTCCTGAAATTACCTATTCAATAGACAACGAGAACAACTGGGCGCAGTCAAAGGATGTTAAAATCACCATAAACGATCCCGCTGGCGTGTCGGCTGCAACAATAAATGGCGAGCCTGTGACACTAAATTACTTAGATAGTAATCACACCACCGCTACCTTTACCGTTACCGCTACCCCTAGCGTTAGCCAGTTTAATATTGTGTCGACCGACTGCGTAGGGAATGAGGCTAATAATACTATTAATGTAACAAAACTTGACAACACCGCCCCCGTAGTATCTATTGACCTCGAGGATAACGCGACATTTAACACATTTGATATAAACTTCAACGCAAGTATTAATACCTCCGCTGCCGAAAGTCCCGAAAGTTACACCTATACTCTCACTCCTCTTGGTGCAAATGAGGGCGCGCGCACGCCGCTATTAAATGGCAACAATTATATAATTGCTACCGTTATTGGTGACTATACTCTAAAGATTTACGCCACCGATGAGGCGGGGAATGTTACCGAGATTGTTAGGAATATAACTATAAACGCTCAATATTACTACGAAATTAAATCAACTCTTACAGGCAGTCTACAATCCACCGAGACAGTGCTTGCGGGCGATAATTCGCAATTGAACAACATTATTTCTTATACAGTACCCGCTACAATCTCGAAAAATGGCAATACCTATATACTGTATCGCGTAATAAAGAATGGGCAGGACATTGGTACCGATTTACAAAATATCGAGTTTACTTTTACCGAAACTACCGTATATGAGTTCATTTATCGCGAGCGTGTGGACATAAATTTAAATAAAGTGGACTACGATTATACAGGCGAGCGAATTACTCTTGACTATACGACAAATTATACTAACCTAGTTTGGACAATTACCAAAAATGGCGAACCCGCCGAGATTAAAGAGGCAGGGGAGTACGAGATTAGTTTCAGCATCGACAATGCCGACTACATCGGTGGCTTTACACACCAGATTTCAGTACAAATTCCAGTTACATTGGCAATAAATTCGTTAAATTACACTTATTCGCCTACTGGTTTTACCTTTGACTATGATATAACTGATAATGCTAATTACACTCTTGTATTTACAAATAAGAGCGGCGAGACTTTTACACCCGATGAGGCGTTAGTTAATTCTCTAAATGTAGGTACCTATACCTACGAAATTACCTTAAATACCGAATATTCGTACATTACATCACTAGGCTATGGTGTAAGTAAAATTAGCGGCGAGTTTATAATTAGCCCTATGGAGATTATGCTAGATGAGTTTAATGACACCGTAGAATATAATGGCGCACCTTACGAGTTTACCGAGGATTATGGTTATAATGTGGTTATCGAGTATACGCAAAACGATGTAATTGTGACCCCAAAAGATGCGGGCGTGTATAATGTAACTATAACAATCACAGAGACTAACTATGTAGGTTCGACCAGCGGGACTTTAATCATCACCGCGCGTGAGGTTATACTAACTGCGCAAGATGCGACTAGTGTCTACGGCGAGCCGTTTAGCGCGCTAAACTATTTGCAAAACGGCTTTTTAAAGGGTGAGGAGGTCGAGTTTTCACTAAATTGTGACTACGCTAGAGCCGTAGGGCAGTACACAATTTCTTTTGTGCAGCAGGAAGTAAAGAATTATAAAATCACCTATAAAACGGGCGTTTACAGAGTGACCGAACGCGAATTAATTGTTACAATTTTAGACAACCAGGGCAAAATTTACGGAAGTGCTGATACCGAAATTGAGTACACGCTTTCGGGGAATTTAAGTACTGATGAGGTTAGTGTTACGCTCACTCGTGTGAAAGGTGAGGATGTTGGGCAGTACGCTATTAGTATTGCTAGCGTTTCAAATAAAAACTATCAAGCGACACTCGCTGGCGACACATATTACCGCATTAACCCGATGATGTTAATCTTGAGAGCAGATAGTTATACCGTTACTTATGGTGAGGAATTGCCAAACTTTGAATACACTGTGCTTTACGGAAACCCTCTAAGCGACCTTGTGATTAGTCTAAATTGTGAGGCGAGCGTGGGGGCGGATGTAGGCGAGTACCAAATCACTTTTTCTAGCCTCGAGAGTAAAAACTACACTGTTACTACAATTAATGGCGTTTTAACTATACAGAAAGCCGACCTCGAGGTGACTATATTAGATGCTGAGAAAGGATACGGTGAGGCTGACCCCGAGTTAAAATATGTAGCAGATGTACCTCTACTCGGCGCGCTTAGTCGTGAGGCTGGGGAAAATGTAGGCAAGTACGCGATTACTCTTGGGACCCTGTCTCACAAAAATTACAATTTAATCGCCTCAAACGGTGTGTTCACGATTACAAAGTCGCAGGTAACTGTTACCGCTAATTCTATTAGCGCTGTTTATGGCGAGGCTGAGCACTTGCTGACATTTAGTACTGACAAGGTTGTGGACCTGACCAAGTTTACGGGCGCGCTCAGTCGTGAGGCTGGGGAAAATGTAGGCGAGTACCAGATTTCGCTCGGTTCGTTAAGTAGTACTTGCTACGAGATTACATTTATCCCTAGCATTTACACAATTACTCCAAAAGTCGTGACTGTGGCATTTAGTAATGTTTCTAAAACCTACGGTGCTGCCGACCCAGAGTTTAGTTATAGACTGTTCGGGGTGTTAGTTGGGGATATAGTGGACCTAACTATTTCGCGTGCCAAGGGCGAGAATGTGGGCAGTTACTTGCTTAGTGCAAGCACAGATAATGCTAACTATATGCTAAATATTTTGCCTGCATACCTAAATATTACAAAGGCAAATGCTGTGATTACGGCAAAAGACTCGACTACTACCTATAATGGCGAAAAATATGAGGTGAGTGCGAGCCTAAATACAGCTGGTAGCCTCGAATATAAGTACGCCGTGGATAACGAAATTGTCTCCGAGATTTTAAACGCAGGCGAGTATACTGTGACTATTTCCTTTGCTGGAAATGAAAACTTTAATCCCGTCACAAGGACTATTACAGTGACTGTGCTCAGAGCCGATGCAAATGTCACGATTATAAAGGACATCTTTGTGGAAAATGGCTCAATGCAAACTCCAATTATTGAAACAAATCTCGAGTATAGTTTTTCGTGGGATGACATTACGACTGTCGCAAATGTGGGTACGCACGGATATAATATTGTATTTTCGAACCCGAATTACAACTCGATTCGTGGCGAACTCGTAATTCTTGCCCGCCCTAGTAACACTACCGAGGGTGGAAGTGTCGAGTTTGAGAGCGGTGATGTAGATAACGAAAACATTGATTTGAGTATCGAAAAGACTGAGGACAACAAAACCGCGCAAGATGCTACGAATATGAAAGTTGATTCGACATACGAAATTAAATATAATCAGTCAAGCAACGCCGTAATCAAAGTGGCAATCGACTATATCACTGATGACTACAACGATGTTTATGTCTATGCCTACAATGAAAATGGCGAGGCAAAGCGCCTAGATTATCAAGTCGTAGATGGAAAACTTGTATTTAGTGTTGAGGCTGATAACCTAAAATTTGCGATTGTAAAGCAAGTCACTGGTATTTCTATCATTACAATAGGCGCATTCGTGATACTCGCGGGATTCATTGCGCTAGCAGTAGTGCGCCATCACACCAAGAAAAAGAAAAAAGTATTACTAAAAATTAGTTAATACAAATCTAATACTAAGAGTATTGAATCTAAGAGGTTAAAAATCAAATTATATAAAACCATTAAATTAATCGTTTTCAAAACCACCAAAACGGCTAATTTAAAAGTTATGAACTAAATTTTTGAATATAAAAGTACATTCTATAAAGTAGGCAGTGACTATTATACGAATGTACTTTTTATATTTAATCTTTATGCTTAATTCATTTGCGCATAATTTAGACTACTTCCTAATAAATATATTTTATGATTAGAATTGTGGAACAGCCAAAACTAGACAACCTATTATATAGGTGTGTAGAGGGGGATACTCTCGAGAGTATTGCCAGTCGCTATCAAATCAGCACGGAGGAAATAAAGCGACTAAACCCGCTATACTCCTCTGTGTACCCAGGGTGCGTGATTTATCTCACGGGGTTAGGTAGACATAGGGTATTCGTAGGTCCCCTAGAGACTTTATACGACATCGCGAACAAAAATCACACAACAGTCGAGCATATAATGCGGATAAATAATTTATCTACTGACAAAGTCTTTGTCGGTATGCAGTTGTTACTTGACTAGGGGTGATGTGTGAAGTCATTATTTCGTGCGGTCTTGATAGTCGCAGGGTTTTCAATCCTCACGCGTTTTTTGGGGTTTTTATTCCGCATTTACCTCTCTCGCGAACTGGGGACTGAATTACTAGGCGTTTATCAGGTAGCAGCCTCAATTTTTTCGGTGTTAATTGTGCTAGTGTCGAGTGGTATTCCTCTAGCGATTTCAAAACTGACCGCTGGGTATTCCGTGAAAAAAGATTACCGCGCGCAAAATGGAGTTGTGTCTAGCGCTCTTATTATAGGGGTGGGCATTGCTAGTATTCTATGCCTAGTTATCGTAGTTTTTCGCGAGAGTCTTGGACATCTTTTTACCGATGAGCGGTGTGTGTATATTTTAATTACTCTACTACCAGCGGTTATCGCTAGCGCTGTTTACTCGGCATTTCGTGGCTCACTGTGGGGGACACAAAATTACTTTAGTGTGTGCTGGACAGAACTCGCGGAGCAGGTGATTCGAATTGTCGCCTTTGTGGTATTAATTAATTTTGTTTATCTAGAACTCGATGGGGCTAGTGTAGCGGGGTTGTCTATGTCGATTGCGTGCGTGCTGAGTGCAGCCTTAGTGGCACTTGTGTACTTTAGACAGGGTAGGCGCCTCACTTCCCCAAAGGCATACTTTCGACCCGTTTTGCACTCCGCAGTTCCCGTGACTGGCGTGCGCACGGCTAGTAGCCTAATTCAGCCCGTGATAGCGGTGCTTTTTCCCGCTATGCTCGTGCTTGCAGGATACACGAGTGAGCAGGCTATGGAAAGTTACGGAATGGCTATGGGTATGACATTTCCATTACTCTTTTTGCCCTCGACAATCGTAGGTGCAATTTCATTTACTTTAATCCCGGAACTTTCCACCGCAATTGCAAAACACGAAAACGAATTAATTGCAAACCGTATAAAGACAAGTCTCACCCTTACAGTGTTTATTTCAGCGGCTGTGATTCCATTTTATATCGGCATAGGTCCTGAAATTGGTGCATTTTTGTATGACAATACCGCTAGCGGTGAGTATTTAGCGCGCGCCGCGTGGATAATGCTCCCCTTAGGGCTGAGTAATATTTCGAGTAGTATACTAAATGCATATAATCTCGAGGTGAAGAGTTTTATAAACAATATTGTGGGCGGGGTAATTTTACTCGGGTTTGTGGCGCTGCTTAGCGGAGTGCTTGGGGTTGATGCGCTAATTTGGGGCTTTGGTACCTGTATGCTTGTTACGACCGTTCTAAATATTTTTATGATAAAGCGCCACACTCATCTAAATCTCGGGCTAGTTAGACCTACGGTGTTAATGCTGCTCTTTATTATTCCTGCTACACTGCTGACTCATTTTAGTTATCCACTTTTCCACCTTGTTTTTCCCGAATTTTTGGCAATCGCGCTTTCGGCAGTGTTAGGGGTGGGGAGTTTTATGTTACTATGCATAATGTTTAAACTAATAGACTTTACCGCGGTACTTGTGCGCTTTAAACCCAAGGCGCTAAAAAAATCATAAAATACTCCACTTTTTTACTAATTTAAGCATAAAACTAAACCATATCGGCAAAATATCGATATGGTTATTATTGTTTTTAGAGTTTTGATTATTTATTTGGTGGTTCTATTGTACCTGAGAATTATGGGAAAGCGCCAGTTGGGGGAAATGCAACCCTTTGAGTTGGTGATTACGCTCTTGATAGCTGATATCGCGACTCTACCAATGACTCAAACGAGTATGCCGATTTTGTTTGGCATCGTGCCTCTTACAGCACTGGTCATAATTCACTTTTTTGTGTCTATGCTTTCTCGAAAGAGTATAACTATGCGCAAAGTTATTAATGGCAAGCCCGTACTCGTGGTGACCCCGAATGGCATTCAGTACGAGGCGCTGAAGGAGTTAAATATGTCCATTGATGACTTAATGGAGGGGATTAGGGCAAAGGACTACTATAGTATTGAGGACATTTTATACGCGATTGTCGAGACAAACGGCACTATTAATGTTATCCCAAAGGCTAAGAGCGCTAATGTGACAAATGAAAATTTAGGGCTGAATGTCGAGGAGGCGACCTTGCCTATAATTATGATTACCGCAGGGAAAATAATTAACTCTAATTTAAAAGTTGCCAAAGTTGATGCAGGTTGGGTCGAAAATGTCGTAGAGCAGGCGGGCGGATTAAAGACTAGCGATATCTTAATTATGACCTTGGATATAAACGGAAAAGTGTTTATCCAAACCTTTAGCGGCGAGTGTAAAAACTTAGACATTGAATACAAGGGGGAGTGGTGATGACAAAAAAGTTAATAGTGGTGTTGGTTTTACTGCTCTTTTTAGTGGGTATTGTCACTTTTGAGCAACTCTACACCGATGACTCAATCAATCGAATGTTAAATGGTATCGACACACTAGAAACTAGCCTAGATAATGAGGATATAGCCACGAGTACTGCAAAAATTAATGAGTTAGTCACGCTTTGGGATGCGCGCGAATCTGTGATTTGCCTGTTTGTGGACTTTCGCGACATAGAGCAAATCGGCAGACAAGCGGATTTAGTGCGCTCGCATTTGTTAAATGAGGACTTTGAACTAGCGAGGGTAGAGTGTAATACTCTACAGCGCGTACTCGAGACCTTCCGCGATATGGTGCATTTTGATGTCGCTAATATATTCTAATTTTAAATTTAGTAAATATGCAAAAAGGAGAAAGTTAGTTTAAAATTAAGCATTTTGCTATTTGATATGTAAGTAATAATATGAATGATATCATTTTATATAATACCCTTTACAAAGTACTACTCTGCGCAAAATTCATTGCATAGTACTATAAATTCCCGATTTATAAGATTTAATATTGACAAAATCAGTGAAATTTGTTATATTAAGATAATTGTTATTAAGGGGGAGGATACTATGGCTAAAAAAATATTACCTGAGTACGGAGGTACAATTTTTGAAAAAACACTAGATGCTTGTTTCGATAGAGCGTATGTTGCTGGTAAAGAGGGCGACTATTATTTCGTTACAGTGGATGACAACGGGCGCTATATCGACTTGGGTATTCACGCAAAAGATGTTGACACATTGAAAGACCGTATGAACGAGGTTTTTTCTAGTGGCAAAAAGATGCGCCTTTTTCTAGTTTTTAGAGATTCAGAGACATCGGCCTTTCAATATGCTTTTTGCGAAGCAATACCTACAATTACAGATTTCGGAGTAGAACTTTCGGGTGTAGATATCCGCAATGTGGAGGTTGTGCAATATGAAATTTTTAACAACTATTTTGTTGGTGTAAGATTGACAAATAATATATTGTATACCTGCTTAAATGCCGTAAATGTTGCGAATGTTTTAATCGGGGATTGTGCGGAATTTAAGAAGGCTTTAGGGAGTGAAACCGCAAAATACTTGGGCGACCCTGCCGCGTTTAAGGAAAGATTCGCAAGTTTTAGGGAGGATTCAAAATACAATCAAACACTTTTGCGCGGTTTGGTAAAAGAAATGGATGAGAGTGAACAAAATTTGCGTTCTGCAAAGGGTGCTATAAAAAAGCAAAAACAAAATTTTTATAAGTTTGCCAAGATAAAGAAAATCCCTACAGAAAACCTAGAGGCTATTAACGGTAACTTTAGTAAAGTTGATAAATGTCTTGATATCTGTGATGAGTTTTTAAAGGACAAGCGCCAAGAGTGTCGCGAGTTAGTCGATAAAGCATTGCGCGAGTACAAGCAGGCAGAAGGGCTTTACAACGAAAAGTTAAATCTCGTTTGCGAGAATCAAATGCATACGGGCTAGTTTTATAATGTAAAAAAGTGCATTCTTTTAGGCTGCATCCTCAAAAATTGGGGTGCGACCTGCTAGAGTGCATTTTTTTGTTGTAAATTCAAAAATTTTATTCAATTTAGTATCAATTTTTAAAAGTTTTTGTTATAATAAGTTGATTTTGGAGGGGAATATGACCATAATGACTGCGGTTGGCTTGAGATTGGGCGATTTATTAATAAAATACAATATGACACAAAACGAATTGGCGGAAAAAACAGGACTGAGTACTAATACAATCAACAATATCGTGACCGCCAGGTACAAAAGTATGCATATGAATGCGCTGATTCAAATTTGCATTGTCTTAAATATTTCCATTCGCGATTTTTTCGATGACCCCCTTTTTTCACTTGAAAAACTTGAAAATAAATAAACTTTTGTTTAAATTAAACAACCTGTCTAATATTTGCGATAATCAGACATCTAGAATCCCGCTCCTCGGTGCGTAGCCGCAGTGCGAGGGCGGTGCGTAGGCGCACTCCCGATAAGAAAGTATAAATAGTATAAACACTAAAATAGTGCATGGTCATACCAATAATAAAAGTCCATAGTCGACCCCGCGCAAGCGCCTAAAGTATTGTCATCCTGAGTCTCGACCCGCGAAGCCTTCAGACGAAGGATCTATTCCTCTAAAAAAATACTTGTGCTACAACTAAAAAAATAAGAGGATGATACTGGGCTGGCGCGAGAGT
>CASEHF010000029.1 GCA_949287685.1 uncultured Christensenella sp.
ACAATACTGAGACATCAAGACAAAGATATGAAGAAGGTGCGTTGGGAACAGGAAGTTATAAAGGCTGTCTGATGGATCAGCTCCGGAAAGAAATCATAAATATCGGCAGCAACGGCCTGGATACGGGATCTTCTGAAGGAATATGGTATTTGCCTGCATATCATGAAATGTGGGGAGTCGCTCATTATGTGAATCCTTACAGAGAATTAGGCGACGAATGCCAGGAATTGTTCAATTTGAAGCAGGGCGACAAGTACTGGTGTTCTACTTGCGTGGATCGTGAAATAGCCCTGACACTTTACATACCGGCAGGTACGACCGATTACATGAGGAAAGGTGACAGAAATGATGGAATGTATTCCCGTCCTATAAGGAAATTTAAAATAAGACAGCAATGAAAAAAGTGAAATATCACAAATGTATAAAGAGTTAATTAATGCAATTAATGCGGACAAGGCAGATGGTGCACTTAATGACTCTTATGTGATTGACTATGATATCGATTTAGCAGAAATTGGCGAGTGGACTCCTATTGGTGACAAAGATATGCCATTCAATGGTTCATTTGTGATGACTGCTAAGTCAGATGGCACTATGCCAGTAATTAAAAACCTAGTTATTTACACAGACAGAGAATTCAATGGGTTCTTTGGTGTGATTGGTACAGAGGGAAGTATTCAAAATCTTGCAATCGAGGGTGTGCGCATTGAGGCTGGTACTTATGTAGGTGCTATTGCTGGATTTAACGCTGGTATAATTGAAAACAGCAGCGTAATTTCAAATGCTACTACCGAGGCTGTAGGTATTGATGTGGTTGTTAAGAATGCGAGTCAGTACATTGGAGGTCTAGTTGGTTACAACGACCGCAACGCAGTAATATCTAACAGTTCAGCAGCAATAAAAGTTATCATTTCTGGCGAAACAAACACTAACACTATTAATTTAGGTGGTATCGCAGGTTACAGTGGTAGCAACGCCGCAATCACTGGTAGTGTATACAACAGTGCTTTGATTAACAATAACTACACATACTTTATTTCAGCCGACATTAACAATGTACAAGCAGAAATTGTAATAGGTGGTATTGTAGGTTCTGTTTACTCGACAGTTAGCGGTTCTACTTCGACTGCTCGTATTAATGCACCTGCAGTATCGGGAGTTATCGTTGGTGGTATAGTAGGTAAGTACCAGGCAGATACTTCGGCATCTATGAGTTTAATCAGCGATAACAAGGCAGAGAATATTTACCTAACTGGTTACTTAGTAGGTGGTATTATCGGAAAACTTGACTCGAGCAGCGTAAGTGGTGTTACTAATGTAGTCGCTCGCAGTTACTCAACTGGTAGTATTTATGGTACGAGAGTCGGTGGTCTCGCTGGTGAGATTACTCGCGGTGGTATTGTAAACTGCTACACAACCTGTAGTCTAAGCGGTAGTGTAATGGGTGGCTTTGCAGCAGATATTCTATTTGCAAACACATCTGATTACGGTAGAGTATCTTACTGCTTCTCAAATGCGACATTTGATAAGTCCGCAGGTAGTGCATATGCTGAAACCTCGAGTGAGGTTCGTGCACTAAACAACTGGTGGGATGACACGACTAAGGTCGGTGGTTATGTGGAGCACTGTATCTACAACGGCGATGCTGCAAATGGTGCAGAGCGTAGATATGACTCATTCCGTATATTGTGGCTCGTTAGGAGTCCTGATGATGGTATGACTAGCGATGCAAATTGTAAGAAAATGGAGACATTCACAAACCGTGGATTCGACAGCACAACTTGGAATTTCGTAAGTGATTCATATCCTACTCTTAATATCTAGTTATAAAAGTGTCGAGACAATCTCGGCACTTTTTATATTTAAACAAGGGGTACACCTTGTTTTTTATTTTGAAAAGAATTACTTTATGTAAATGGTTTTAGCGCGTAAATAACAAAATGCGGTGTTAAATAAAAAGTAAAAACATCAAAAAAGTAAAACATCTCTAATACTAGAGATGCTTTGTGGTCATTGTAGGACAATATTAGGATAAACCTGGTTGTCTGGAGTCTCAAACTGGTAGTTTTGATATTTGTCGACATTCACATCATCGAGGTTTTCTTGCTGGGGCGCAGTTTCCTCTTGATAGGTTATGACCTCGCTTTGCTCCTGAATCGTAGGAGTGGCGGGTTCAGATTGAATGCTGGGTAAGGGCGCTTCGGTAGTTTGTTCCGAGGTGTTTGGTTCTTTAGTTGCTGGTGGGTTAAAAATGTCCATCATCCAAATCTGTGCTCCAAAAGTTAGTGCCAAGGTCGCTAAAAAAGTGAAGTAAACCGCAATGCCTACTTTGCGTTTGGTGCTGAGTAGGGGCTTCTTTTCCTTTTTTTCGTTTTCGGTTTTGGTGCTGTTTCGTGTAGATTTTGTAGACTTTGTATTTTTGTTTTTTGTGGTCATATTTCATCTCCTATACTTTTCTAATTATAATTTGCGTAGTAAAAAATTATTTATACATATTTTTACATACAATTATCCGAAAATAAAAAAAGAGACCCCGCTATATTAATCTCCAAAGGTTTATAAATTAGATGTTTATTGTCATCTGCCGCCTTGCCGCTTGAGGGAAGGCATCCTGAGCGCTCCCCGCGGCGCGTAGCCGCACTTCCGATATAAAGGTACTAGGTAGCAAACAAGTACTCTTAATATACTATATAGGTGGGAAAAGCGAGGTGCCTAGGCGAGCCGTTATAATTTAGGGTCATCCTGAGCCTCGACCCGCAGCGCCTTCAGACGAAGGATCTATTCCTCTTTAAGTGGCAGAGAGTACTGGGCTGGCGCGAGAGTATCTTTTCTCATTGAAGTAGCCGTTCTTGCGCCAGACTTCCCGCAAGCGGGAAGGCATCCTGAGCCTCGACCTGCAGTGCTTTCCGTAACTCAGCGTAAAGTGAGAGGCAACAATAGGAACACCTAGCAATACGCTGCCCGAAGGATCTATTCCTCTAAAAAATACCCAAGCAAACCGTAAACAATCATTAAAAGTGTGTAGCCTTATTTATATTATACCGGCAGTGCGCCCACGCACCGAAGGATCTATTCCGCTTAAGATGATAATCAGTCCTTATGACTTAATACGATATATATTTCCTACACTGTCTTGTTTTGCAATGTCTACATAAATTTCTTTTGCCAATTCGCCACCATTACGCGCCACGACCTCGTTTAACGCCTGCATAACGAGGGCAGGGGTGTTGTTTTCCTCACTCAAGTGTGCGGCAATCAGTCCGCGAATGCCATATCCTAGCATTTTTAGCACTGCTTCGGCGGTGTCTTTGTTGTTCAAATGTCCGCGTTTGGATAGAATTCGATTTTTTAGATAAATAGGATAGCGTGGATTTAAGCGCAAGCGCTCGATGTCGTGGTTCGCCTCGAGAATTACTAGGCTACTATCTGCTAAATGCTTGATTATATCATCATTTATATAACCGAGGTCAGTTGCCGTGCTGACTTTTTTATTTCCATCGTAAATGCTAAAGCCCAAGCAGTGTGCTGAGTCGTGCGAAAGGTCGAAACTTGATATTGCTAGTTCGTTAATATAAAAATCATTTCCGTATATGCCAATTCGGTGGGTGAGGTCGAGCGCTCCTACTTTTTCCTGCATACTAGACCAAGTATCAGGATGCGCAAAAACGCGACAATTGTATTTTCTAGCGAAGTTGCCGAGTCCCTTTATGTGGTCACTATGCTCGTGAGTGACTAGAATACTATCAATGCTGCTAGGTTCTACACCGATTAGATTTAGCCGATTTTCAATATCAGATTTAGTTAGCCCCGCATCGATAAGTATTCGGGTGCTTTCTCCCTCTATAAATGTGCAGTTTCCCTTGCTGCCACTTGCTAATACACAAATACGCATTTTATCCTTCTTTTATTTCCCATACATTTGATACAAGATATAATTTATCAGTCTCTCTGGTAAAAACCGCTTCAGTACGCGGAGTAGTTTATAGTTAAACCCAATTGTAAAGGTCGCTGGCGGGTTCTTTTTGTCTAAAATTTTGGTGACTCCCTTTGCGATTTCCCACGGGCTCATACCATTTTCCTCATCGCGCTCCATTCTGGCGATACTGCGCTCGACCCTTTCACGGTAAATAGAGTCGGTATTCTCATCTGCCTTAACTCGATTTTTAGTAAAATCTGTCTTGACATCTCCAGGGAGTAGACACGAAACCCGTACTCCGAGCGGGCGCACTTCGTTTTTTAATGCAATGCTAAATTCTTTCACCGCGGCTTTTGTCGCCGTGTAGAGCGCTTGGAAAGGAATCGCGTACTCGCTCGCGATTGAACTGATGTTTACGATAATACCTTTCGATGCTCGCAAGTGAGGTAGAGCCACTGCGGAGCAGGTGACAACACCTAAGAGGTTTACATTGATAATTTTTTCAATGTCATCATTAGGCTCAAACTCGACTGGGCCACTGATTCCCATTCCTGCATTATTAACGAGGCAGTCGAGCCTACCTTGCTCCTCAATAATTTGCGAAATCGCGAACTCAACAGTATCTCTACTCGATACATCGCAATAGATAAAGTTAATGCGTTCATCTGTAGGTTTTGTCCTAGCGAGACAGTAAACGACATCTTTCTTTTCTACTAACATTTGCGCAATGGCGAGTCCAATACCACTTGATGCGCCAGTAATTGCAATAATTCTATTCATAATATACTATTATACCACAAAAATAATTTTTTGCAAAGTTTAAACAAAAAGTTTTAAAATTTATCAAATGTAGCCATTTTTATAAAATAATCGCACTGAATTTTTATTTCATACTTAATAGTAAAGTTTTATAATAATTTAGAGGAATGATATGAATAAAGTTTTATTATATGGTGGATTAAAATATCTTTTATTTCTGGCGATTTTTTATATACTTAATGTTGCTAGCATTGAGGGGCTGTATCCATTTGCTTTTGGTATGCTGTTTGCGCTAATGTGGTGTAATCAAAAACCGTATTTACTCGCTCCTGTGTATCTACTTAGTGGCTTTTTGGCTTTTTTTGATATAAATAAATTGCTGGTTGATTTGGTTTGTGTCGGGGTAATGCTTGTTATGTATTTTTTCCATTATCGGTTCAAGCGCCCTTTTAACAAGATTCTAATTGGTCTTTATGCTTTCTTGTCTCAATTTTTAATGTTGTACTTTTCATTTATGAACCTCGATATTTGGGGCGGGGTGATTACATTGCTGATTGGATTAACGGCGATGTATTGTTATATGCATATACTAGAAAGTCTTATTTTGCGTGGTGTGCGCCGAAAATTTCTAATTGATGAGATACTATGCTTGGGTGTGCTAATCTTTAGTTTGGGTGTCGGGATTTATTGCGTGCCATTTGGCGAGTACATATATTTTGGTGTGTTAGCACTACTAATTTTACTCATTGCAAATATTTTTGGTTTGCTCGCTAGTGTAGTTTTTGCAATTGCATTTTCTTTGGGTGCTGGTTTTGCTAGTAGTGAGATACTGCTAGTCGCACATAGCACAATTTTAGCACTCGGTGCTGGCGCTACGATGTGTGCTAAGCGCGTTTATACGGGGCTAGCCGTAATTTTAGTAGATATTATTGTCGGGCTATATTTTATGCCAAGTTATTCATTGTATCAGTTGCTAGCGACTATGCTCGGCGCCCTTATATTTATATTATTGCCTGCACGAATGTTAATTAAAATCGACTCGTTTGTCATAAGCGAGCAAGATAGTGTCGCAGTGCGTGCTTTAGTGAACCGAAATCGCCGAGTGTTAAATAATCGCTTGCTTGAACTTAGCGAAGCGTTTTATGAAATGAAAAATGTGTTTAATAATATGGTGGGTAAGGGGTTAGATTTCGATGAAGCAAGTGAGTATTTGGTGCAAAATATAAAGCAGCAGATGTGTTTGTCCTGCCAAAATAAAAACGAATGCTTGCGGATACAAGCGGAGGAAACAGACCGCGCAATGCACGAAATGCTGCGTTTTGCATATGACCGAGGGAGAGTTTCGCTTCTTGATGTGCCAGCAAATCTTTGTGCCCACTGTACGAAACTTAATGCTCTAATTAGCGCCGTGAATAATGTAGTCGATGGATATAAAACGAGTTTACAGACAAAAAACAGCCTTGATAGTGGCAGATTGCTATTAGGGGAGCAGATGTGGGGTGTGTCGCAGATAATGCAAACATTAGCAAATGAGGTCTCTGTAAATATTGAGTTTGATAATGCACTCGAAGCGAATATTATCGAAAATTTATTGTACGAAGGAATCGTTTGTAGCGAAGCGCTTGTGTATACCCGCCGCGAAAGTTTGTATAGTGTCACTATTGTAGTTCGTAAAAACAATTTGGACAAATTAAAAATTGCCCGTGTGTTGACTATAGTTTTTGGTACTCCTATGGCGATTACTACTATTACAGATGGCGAAAAAGCGGGGTTTGTGGTGGTGACTCTTGAAAACGCTAGCCGCTACGACATTGTTTTCGGGAGCGCGGGGGCGAAAAAGGCGGAGAGTTTTGTGAGTGGTGATACTCACACAGTGCTAAAACTTGCCAGCAACAAAATTTTGCTCGCATTGAGTGATGGTATGGGGAGTGGCGAGGAGGCAGAAAAAACCAGTAGCCTAGCCTTAGGATTAATTGAAAATTTTTATAAGGCAGGCTTTGACAATAATTTGATTTTATCATGTGTAAACAAACTACTTGCGCTTAGCGGCGCAGAAAGTTTTAGTGCGCTTGATGCCGCTGTGGTAGATTTGGAAAATGGACTTTGCGATATCATTAAACTTGGTTCGCCTGCCACTTTTATTAAATCAGGGGATAGCGTGACTAGACTTGATGCAGGAGCGTTGCCTCTAGGAATCCTCGAGGAGGTTAGCCCTACTATTCGCTCAATCACACTAAATGATAACGATATGATAGTGCTAGTAACTGATGGCGTTACAGATAGTTTTGTAAATCAGGCTGATATTGAGACTTTGATAAAGGAGATAGATACTACAAATCCACAAACTCTGGCAAACGCGATACTTGATGCGGCTATAAAGAATTATCGTGATATCCCCGCCGACGATATGACCGTTTTAATAGGTAGAATTTACCGAAAAGTGTGATTACTGCTATAAAATGGCTATAAAGTTTATACTTTTTTCCTAATTTATATTGAATAAACTCCTAATTTATTGTATAATAAATTTATAAGGAGAAGCGCAAAATGGAAAAATTACTCGATTTTATTTTAAAAGAAAAGTTTTTTACCCCTGGTAGTGTAGTGGGTGTCGGGGTCAGTGGTGGTCCTGATAGTATGGGGTTACTACATTTTTTGAGTTTTAATCGCGATAAACTCGATATCGATGTCGTGGCAATCAATGTCATTCATGGCACGCGTGAGGCTGATGAAGCGGAGGCAATCTTTGTCGAGGACTATTGTAGGGAGCATCACATTCGCTTTTACAAATTTCGAGTAGAGGCGGGGGTGTTAATGAAACAAAAGGGAATGACCAATGAGGAGGCTTGTAGAGAGGCTCGCTTTGGCGTGTTCGAGAGCCTCAAAAAGCGCGGTATTGTCGATTATGTTGCGCTTGCACATCACCAGCGTGACCAAGCCGAGACTATACTGCTACACATCTTGCGTGGTAGCGGGATTAGCGGTGCTGGCGGTATGGATTTTGTGCGCGACAACTTTTATGTGCGCCCATTACTCGATACGCCAAAGGATGAGGTGATGCAGTATGTGTACGAGCACGACATACCATATCTCGAGGATGAAACAAATGCAGACAACCAAATCAGTAGAAATTTACTCCGCAATGTTGTAATGCCCGAACTTCGCAAGGTTTGGCAAAATCTCGACCGTACATTGTGCAATTTCGGTAAAACTTGTAGGGAGGATGACTCGGTCATTCGCTCAATGATTAATTTCGATGCAGTGTTATATAACGACAACATAATTAAAATTCCACTAACTTATTTCGTGTATAGCAATTCGTATTTGTATCGCTTGCTTGATGACTGTTTTAGAAAACTTGGTGTCACGCAAAATATCGAGCGCAAGCACTTTAATCTCATTCGCGAATTAGTTAGAATTGGCGAGAATGGCGCTAGACTGGATTTGCCTATGGAAGTGTCCGCATTTAAAGAGTACGAGTACCTAACATTAGTGCGTAACAAACCCAAATTTGAGGCAAGTACCGAGTGGCCATTTAAAATAGGCACTATTAAATTTGGCGATTATGGCAAACTTACAGTACGCCGTATAAAGGACCCCGAGTTGAAGGCTGGATATTTGCTTATTGATATGGACAAGGTACCCAAAGGGGCGGTTTGGCGTGTCCGCAAGGATGGCGATTATATAGAGAAATTTGGTGGAGGCAGTAGGAAGTTAAAGAGTTATTTAAACGACAAAAAGGTTCCTGCTCGTGTCCGTAATTATCTCCCAGTTTTGGCGCTAGGTAGTGAAATTTTTGCAATCGCGGGGGTTGATATTAGCGAACAGTTGCGCGTGACTGAGGAGACTAAACATTGCGGTTTAATAAAGTATGATATGCAAAATTGGGTATAAAGTCCCAATTTTTTATTTATTTCTTTGACAAAGCCGCGTATTAATGATAAGATATATTCATAAACAAATGTCGAAGTATAGGGATACTAAATGGAAAGTGGAAAATTAGCCGACAAGATAGGAGGGGTGAGTAAACCTGTTTTGTTCAAAAAACAGGTTTTTTCTGCTGCTCATCCACATGGGCTAGCGTTGTCTACTTTTAAGAAAAATACAGTCATTTCAAATGTCGAGGTTATGTCCGATGAGGAGAAAAAGGTCCGCGAGGCAGCAGCGAGTAGCACGATTACGACCGAAAATGCTATTCCTCATCTAATTGCCGAAGCGGAAAAAGAGGTCGAGACAAAAGAGGCAATCAAATCGACCTACGAGACCGTAAAAAATCAACAAAGTAAGAAAAAACGCATACTTAATGTCGTTTTTTTGATACTTAACCTAGCAATTCTTGTCGCTATATTTGCGTGGCAGTTTTCGACAGAGGACCCAGTATCTTTTGCAGAACTACTTTCTAGCAAACTAAATTGGTGGTGGTTAATAATCGCCATTATCGTGTTTATGCTCATAAACTTTACGGATGCTGCGCGAGTTTATATCGCGATAAAAAAGGTAACGGGGCGGAGCCGACCGTGGCTGAGTTATAAATCAGTTTTGTGTTGCCGCTTCTACGACTGTATAACTCCACTATCCACTGGTGGGCAACCTTTTCAAGTGTTTTATTTAAACAAACGCGGACTAAACGCAAGTAGTGCTACCAGTGTGCCACTTGCAAAATACATCTACGCACAAGTTACTTTTGTGCTGATGTCGTTGCTAATTTTATTGTTTAGTACGGGTATAATATTTAGCGTAAATATTTCACCGCTAGTTTTGACCTTGTGCTATATAGGACTAGGGTTGAATTTATTACTTGTACTCGCAATATTCTTTCTATCCATTAGTAAAAAAGTAGCGCCACGGATGATGTTTGGACTGCTCAAAATGCTAAAATGGATGCACATAATAAAGGACTCGCGCGCGCTATTTAAAAAGGTAATGCGTGTTGTCAAGGAATATGTGTCTACTTTCCGTATGTTTATGACTAGCGGGTGGATGTGTGTTGTTCAATTCGCTTTGAGTATATTGTATAACTTTTTGCTTTACTCGCTCGCTTTCATTGTGTATTGTGTATTTTGTCCATTCGATATCAGCCTTTGGTATACATTCTTTGTGTTACAACTCGTATGCGACCTTGCTATTAGTTTTATCCCCATTCCAGGCGGTGCGGGGACTGCAGAACTGTCTTTCCAATCAGTTTTTGCGCCGTTTTACGCGGCAGCGGCTCCAGGTGTGTTAGTTTGGGCGGTGTTGTTTTACAGAATCCTCACATATTACGGCTACTTGATTCAAGGGGGATTGTTGCTGCTTTATGATTTTGCGATAGGGAATAAAAAGATTGAACCTATGCTCCAGCGGTTTAAAGATGAGGAGCAGCGCGCAAAAGAAAGCAATCTTATTAAAATGCTAGAAAATAACGGGCAAAAAATCGAATCTATCGAACAAAAAGTGCTAGATAAAATTCAAGATTCTGAAATAGAAAATAAACAAGGAGGTGAATCTGATGCAACAGGACTACCCGACAAACAATAGTCGCCACGGCGGGCATAAATGGTATGTTTGGCTCTTTGTAGCAATACTATGTGCGCTGCTGCTTTGGAGTATGGCGGGCGATGTGATTCGAAATTTATTTATGAGCCTGCTTGCTGGTATTGCTCCCATTCTAATCGCGCTAGTTTTGTCCTTTATACTCTTGCGCCCGATGCATTTTATAGAGGATAGGTTGCTGAAAAATGCTTTTGTCGGCAACCCGCGTGCCAATAAGTACAAGCGCGCAATCTCGCTAACTATTTTATACCTAATCATAATTCTTATTTTTGTACTACTAATTGTTTTTGCAGTGCCGAGCCTTATCGGAGTATTTGAGCAGTTGCAGGGCGACAACTTAACTACTATGGTAAACAAGGTAAAGGACTCGCTAACTAGCCTAATCGGGGGGCTCACGGGGCTACCCGCGGAACAACTTGATGAGGCAATTACCAGTGCTATAAATAACATCGGTGATGGTATCCAAGCCGCAATCACGGACTTTGTCGACAATATTACCACATACCTAATGGATACAGTATCGCTCGTGTTCTCATTTATTATGGGACTACTTGTGTCATTCCTAATGCTAAAGGACAAGGAGTTAATTTCCAAAACTTCTCGCCGTATGACTTACGCTTATCACAACCGCAAGAGCGCCGAGGAAATCATTACGGTGACTCACCGCACAAACGATATGCTAAACCAGTACATTATTTCAAACCTTATTGTAATGTTTATCGTGTTCGTGATTGCGTGGATAGGCTTCCAGATTATGGGCGTGCCAATGGCTATTGTTATGGCGCTTTTGCTAGGAATTTTTACGATTATTCCTTATTTAGGTGGATTTATCGCTTGTATTCCGCTAGCGATTGTGACCCTAATGTTCGGCGATACAAACTTAATGCTGATGTCGATAATATTTGCCATTCTCGACTGGGCAATCGTTACCACATTCGTGCCTGCCTTTATTATGAGCAAGCGTATGAATACTCGCGCGCTCGTGATTGTCACTGGTTTAATTATAGGTGGCGCACTGTTTGGTGTCGTGGGTATGATTTTGTCGGCACCAATTGTATCGGTTATTATGATTCTTGCACAAGAGCGACTAAAGGTTCGCGAGGCTCGCCGCGAGCATGAGGAAATGGTCGAGGCTGGCATAATTGATGATAATCTCTTTGATGTATCCGAAATGCTCGATATGACTCAAGATACCTCGTACAATGTCCCAGTTGAAAAAATTGAGGATGATTTTAGGCGCCTGCAGTCCCTAAAGAAAGAGAGTAAGAAAGATCGCGAGGAAAAGGAGAAGGTCGATGTGATTCTGTCGACCAAGACTGAGAAAAAGCAAAAGGTGAACAAACGCGAACTCACTAAATCTTTAAAGAAAGAGGCAGAAACTGAGGAAATGGAGTTAGATGCTAAATCGAAAAAGGTCTTTAAGACCAAATCACCCCTAGATGACCTCGATGTCGATGACCTTTTATAAAATGACTATATTTTCTATGTAAACCGTTTTCGTGGTTGGGGTTTGAAAATATTATATTGTTAAAAATTAAAGAGAGCAATTGCTAAGCAATCGCTCTTTTTATATTTAGTAGGTATTAAAATATAATTTTGCATAACTAAGACTACGAAACTTATTGTTAAGTAAATTGATTTTAAATACTTGCATCAAAATTAAATAATTCATTCGGCGTAGTATCCAGAAGTTTACAAAGTGTCACAATTTGACTGTAATTTAATTCAAAAATGCCATTTTCAAATCGGCTATATTGCTGTTGTGTCATAAATAACTTTTCGGCAACCTGTGCTTGGGTGAGATTTTTGGCTTTTCGAGCCTCTTTTAGCCGTTCACCAACTAATTTTGAAATATCCATATAAATTTTATATCACAAAATGATGTAAATTACTTGACATACATCACAAAATGATGTAAAATTTTTAAAAATAATTAATAGGGGGTTGTTTAATATATGATAAACTAAATTTAATTATCAATATAGGCACCAAACGCCAGAGAATCAAAGGCGGTAATGGGGTCCGTTATGTTCTGTTATTAGGGTAGGCGTGGGATATCATTTATATAAAATTTAGGTATCTTATGTAAACAGTTTGTATAGTATTAATACATCAGTCCTCGCGCCCAAGAATATAGTCAGTGCTTACACCAAAAAAGTCCGCGAGTCTGCACAGTTGCTCTCCGCGTATATCAGCCTTGCCATTTTCCCAGCGACAAATAGAGGCGACTCCAATGTCTACCAATTTACTGAGCGCTTGAATAGATAAGCCGCGCTCCAATCTCAACTCTTTTAATCTTTCACTAAATTTATACATACATATATTTTATTCCAAAATAGGAATAAAATCATAGACATTCCTAAACAGGAATGATATAATTTATTCCAGATTAGGAATACTTGCGTTTTTTGGTTGCTTTTCCGCAAATTCTCTTAATTTTAAGCTAAAATTTATTAGAAATTATTATAAATAAAAAGTCTCTTAGTAGAGTGGCACTATCAAAATAAGAAAAACTATTTTTATAAACTAAAAAATTTGAGATGAACTCTATATAATTAAAGTTTATTTTACATTTTTTTCTAGTGGTTTTCACCTGAAAGTTTTTGACTTATATAGATAATCTATATAAAATTATATTATAAAAATGTAAAATTGATTAAAACTATATTAAACTGTAAAAATTTTCAATCATATAAAAATGGGGGAGTTTATGCCAAAGAAAGTGATATTTCGAAATTGGCTTGTCGTTTTCGGGGTGATTTTGCTAGCGTGCTTGCTTGCTCCCTCTATAAATTTTGCAATCAGCCGCACCACGGTAGATGCGTTTAAGAGCGTTGATGACTCAAACGCAGTTGTGGTAGGCGATATTTGGAATAGTAGTGCAAAGGCGTTTAATGCTACAAATTTCAATAAATTATTGAGTTATATATCTAGTAACGGTACAATTAGCGGTGTAAACACTTCGCAACAGACCGCCGCAGACATCCGTGGCTACACCTATGGCGGAAAGGCTAGTGACAAGTCTGTAGTTGTGACCATAGGCAACTACAAGTGGCAAGTAGTATACCTAACTCGTAAAAGCAACACCAGCGGCGACCGCATAGCAACCCTATTAATGACAAATAACGATGGCACTGCTAGATATGGTAGCAGCAGTTCATATTATGGTACAAACAATTTTACTAGCGGTTTTCCTACCAGTATGTATGGTACTAGTCACATACGCGCAGTTACTCTAAACAATGGAGGTCGATACATCAATATTACCAGCAACTCTAACCCTACTACTACGACT
>CASEHF010000030.1 GCA_949287685.1 uncultured Christensenella sp.
CTGCAGGGTGATTGTCGCGAATGTCTGCGTCGCAGCTTCAACTTTTACTCTTTCCTTTGCCTCAATTGCCTGGTGTAAACCATTACTATAACGCCTACCCTCCATAATACGACCTGTAAACTGGTCAACAATCAGCACTTTGCCATCGCGGACAATGTAGTCGCTCTCTGCCTTCATTATAAAGTTTGCGCGCAAAGCGTTTAGAATGTACTGGTTTAACTCTACATTGTTTGCATCACTTAGGCTCTCGACATTAAAGTAATTCTCAGCCTTTGTAGTACCTGCCTCAGTTAAGTGAACGGCCTTTTTCTCCTCATCTACAACATAGTCCTCATCGCGCTTTAGATTACGAATAAAGCGCTGTGCCTTCACATAAGCATCGCTCGACTTAAAACCGCGGCCACTGATAATCAATGGATTTCTAGCCTCATCGATTAAAATGGAGTCAACCTCATCGACAATAGCAAATTCATACCCTCTAGCCATTCTGTCCTTTTTATTGCGGACAAGGTTATCTCTAATGTAATCTAACGCCAACTCGTTATTCGTACTATATGTTATATCGCAGGCGTACGCCTTACGCTTCTGCTCTGCGGTCATATTGCTAAAACTACAACCAACAGTTAGCCCCAAAAAGCGGTAGACTTTACCCATAATTTCAGCGCCGAGTCCAGCCAAGTACTCGTTTACTGTCACAACATGCACACCCTTGCCGTTAAGTGCGTTTAGATATGCTGGCAAAGTCGCAACTATAGTCTTACCCTCACCAGTCATCATCTCTGCAATTCTGCCTTGATGCAACACTATACCACCCATCAATTGGTAGTGGAAATGGCGCATATTTAGCACGCGTGTACTAGCCTCACGCACCAACGCAAAGGCATCATAAAGAATATCATCTAGTGTTTCGCCATTATTCAAGCGTTCCTTTAGTATAGGGGTTTGCGCTCTCAATGTGTCATTATCCATTTCGGCATATTTTGGCGCCAAGTCCTCGATTTTTTTAACCATTTTTTCTAGTTTCGCAAGATTGCGCTTGTTGTCTGAAGCAAACATTGTTAATAAACTCATTATTAAACTCCCGATTAGTAAATTTATATCATTATATAATAAATTATTGCATTTGAAAAGTTTTTTATATTAATTAATCCAATTTTTTACGCTATCAATACCACTTTGTGTAGGTATATCTTGCTTTCCGTGTGCAATAGTTAGTACCATTACTCGCCCCGCATGCGCCCTCTTTAACTCATGTGTACAAGCACTAGCAGTAGACCCCGTAGTCATAACATCATCAATAAGAAGTATCTTTTTACCGCGAACCGCATACTTATCTAACACCTTAAAGCAAGATAGCAAATTATTACGGCGCTCGGTAAGTCCGAGACTCGCCTGTGTCTCAGTGTCCTTGATTTTTACTAAAGTCTCGGTATTAACAGGAATACCAAGGATATCACTGACACCCTCTGCTAAAAGTTGGGCTTGGTTATACCCTCTCCATTTTTTGCGCGCTTCACTAAGTGGGACTGGAATGATTAAGTCCGCCTGCCACTTAAGGTCGCGGTACTTCTGCGCCAGAAATTGGGACAAGGTGCGCGATAAGTAGGGCTTGTTATTATATTTTAATCCAGCAATCAAATGCTTTATCTCGCTCTCATACACAAAAACGCTCCTAGCGATATCAAACTCGGTATCATAGTTTTGACAATTTAAGCAGTAACTACCTTGCCCAGTTATAGGCGCTCCGCAACGCATACAGCACTCACTCTCAGTGATACTATGTAATTTACATCTACATTTTTCACATATCTCAATTTCCTGCTTTTGCGCTAAATCATCGCCACAAACCAAGCACTTAATATTTGCTGGAAAAAGCACCGAGCACGCCCTATGATATAGTTTAACGAACATACCCGCACACTCGCCAAAAACATTGCGCTTGGTGTCACTCTTGGACTTTTTTGTGGTAGCCCTGATAGTTTTAGTTTTTTCTGTACTCATTTTATAATATCTCCTAGATTCTTTGATTGTTTTTGTAAAAAGATACCGAGCGCACTGTAGCGCTTTGCTGTGTAATTATTATTTATCATCATATGTAAATTCTTTTTTGTCCCGACTAGGACTACCATTTTCTTAGCACGAGTCACAGCCGTATAAAGTAAATTTCTAGTCAAAATACTACTAGCACCCGCAATCACTGGAATGATAACCACATCAAACTCGCTCCCCTGACTCTTGTGAATAGTGATAGCGTAACTTAGCATCATTTGCTTTGCATCCTCGCGAGTGTAGTCAGCGATTCTGCCATCCTCAAAGGTCACCTCTAGACTATCGGTTTCCTCGTTTATATCGGTGACAAAGCCAATATCGCCATTGAATACAGCCTCACCCAGTTCCCAACTGCCGTTTTCTCGCGGGCGCTTCCACATTTGGGTATAGTTGTTCGATGTTTGCATCACCTTATCTCCCACACGAAAGACATAGTGGTCGAGCCTATACTCCTTTTTTCCATTTTCTGCCGGATTAAGTCGGTCCTGAATAAGTGTGTTTAAATTATCAATTCCACACACCCCAACACGCATGGGCGCTAATACTTGGATTTTGAGCGGATTGATATTTAAAAACTTAGGAATTCTCGTGCTAACCATATTTAAAATCGTGTGGGCAATATCCTCAACATTATCCTTGTATTCAAAGAAAAAGTCGCGACTTTTGTTATCGATTATCGGCATATTACCATCATTTATCGCGTGCGCATTTGTAATAATCAAACTCTCCTCACTCTGTCTATATATATGAGAAAGCTGCGCACACGCAATCGTACCAGAATTAATTATATCCGACAAAACATTCCCAGCACCCACACTCGGCAGCTGATTTTTGTCCCCGACTAAAATTAGGCGAGTGCCTGGCCTTAGAGCGGATAAAAGCGACAGCATTAAGTTGATGTCCACCATCGACACTTCATCTACGATTACAGCATCATAGGGAAACTTATTCGTTTCGTTGAAAAAGAAAGTCGCAGTGTCCTCCTTTGTCTCACCTCCCGAATAGTCAATCATCAATGCACGATGTATAGTACTAGCCTCCGAATTACAACTTTCGCTCATCCGCTTTGCCGCCCTGCCCGTAGGCGCGAGCAGCGCAATTCTACCACACCGATTTTGTAAAATCCGTAAAATACATTTTATAATTGTAGTCTTTCCCGTGCCTGGTCCACCAGTAATTACACACACGCCGTTGTTTACTGCTAGGTCAATAGCCTTTTTCTGGTCATCGTGAAATTCAATCTTGTTAAACATTTCGAATTCCTTGATTTCCTCACTTACATCGCTCTCGAACCCGTCGACCCCCTCATTTAATACAAACAACTTAGTCGCGACCTTTAACTCTGTATTATAATATTTTACGAGCATCAAACAGTCGATGTCATTAAAACGACATCTCTTTACAACACTCTCTAGCACCAACTGGTCTATAACAGCATTCAACTCCTCTAACTTTTCGGTAATATCTATGTTTAGGAGTTTGCTTAAACTAATTAGCACCTCCTCGAATGGTAAATATGTGTTGCCATCGTGTTCGCTAGTCTCAGTTAAAACATACACAAGCCCCGCGCGCAGTCTAAACTCGCTATCGGGCGCTATTCCTACATTTAGAGCGATTTTATCGGCAGTCTTAAAGCCAACACGCGACATATCCTCAACTAATTTATAAGGATTGCTCTTAACGATATCACGCGCATTGTCTCCATAGTGGTTGAATATTTTTATTGCCATTTTGGTCGTAATGTTATAATTCTGTAAAAACATCACGACATCTTGCATTTTCCTGATTTCCATAAAAGCAGCACCGATTTCCGCTGCCTTTTTTTGCGTTACACCATGCACGGAGGCGAGTTTTAGTGGACTAAGTTCGATAATATCTAGCGTTTGCTCACCAAACTTATCCACTATATTCTTTGCAGTAATTGGACCTACGCCTTTTATTAATCCACTAGATAAAAACCTAATGATGCCATCAGTAGTCTTTGGCTCACTGAGGGTATAACTATCGACTTTAAATTGTTCACCAAAACGAGCATCTTTTATAAAATTCCCTACCGCATGAATCTCTTGACCCTGATATAATTTCGACAATTTGCCGACAATCGTAATCAATTCATTGTTAGAGGAAACTCGAGCGACAGTAAAGCCGTTCTCTTTATTTTGAAAAACTATGCTCTCGACCACTCCGTTTAATGTCATTTCCTATCCTTGTATTAGATTTTCAATTAAGTCTCGAATCTTTTCTAATCCGAATCCAGTCTCAGAACTAACTGGAATAATATTATCTTTGCCTATTCCTAAGGTGTTTGCAATTATTGTTATATGCTTGTCTATCTGTCCGCGAGCGATTTTGTCAGCCTTGGTCGCAATTACGCTAAATGGTTGATTGTAATAATACAGATATTCTAGCATTTGTTTGTCCTTTTCGCTTGGCTCATGCCTAATATCTACCAACACAAACACACGGCGAAGGGATTTGCTATATTCTAGATATGTGCCAATTAACTCCTGCCACTGGCTTTGCTCTGTCTTACTAGCGAGCGCAAAACCATACCCTGGCAAATCTACAAACATAAAGGCGTTATTGATTTTAAAAAAGTTAATAAGTCGCGTACGCCCTGGAGTACTACTCGCCTTTGCTAATCTTTTTCTATTAGTTAGCGCATTAATTAGGCTCGATTTGCCAACATTACTACGCCCTACAAAAGCGAACTCGGGTAAATTAAAGTCCTTTAGTTTTGCTTGGCTCGCAACACTGGTAACAAACTCTGCTGACTTTATTATCATTTTTTCTCATCCTTTTTGGCGGGCTTGTGGCTAGTTTTTGTCTTAGATTTATTAGGTGCTAGCGGCTCTGTCAATGCAATTTTTAGTACTTCATCGATGTTGCTAACTATATGAATTTTTAAGTTATTCTTAATCTCAGCGGGCAACTCCCACAAGTCATCCTCATTGTCTTTTGGAATAATGCACTCCTTTATTCCACCGCGCTCCGCAGCCATTAGTTTATCACGAATACCACCCACAGGGAATACTCTACCACTTAAACTAATTTCACCAGTCATAGCAAGATGTTTCTTTACAGGAATGCCAGTTAGTGTCGACACCATCGCGGTAGTCATAGCGATACCCGCACTAGGTCCCTCTACGCCAGTTTTGTTAGGAATAGAGAGATGAATATTATTCTCCATAATCTTACTAATAGGTATTCCCCACAATTCGGCACGGCTCTTAATTAACGAGTATGCAATTTTTGAGGACTCTAGCATCATTTGCCCTGGTTGTCCAGTGAGGAGCAGTTCGCCCTTGCCCGCGCTCAAAGCAGACTCAATTAAAAGCAGTCCACCCGTTATATGACTCACAACCGACAATCCTACAACTTCACCAACATTTCCACCCTCGTAAACATCGGGTTCGCGCACGCGCTCGTGACCTAAATAGTCTACAATATTATCTTTGCAAATGTCCTTAAATTTTTCACCCGACACGATAAAACTTGCATACTTGCGACAAATTTCGGCAATCTTGCGCTCTAATGAACGAACGCCACCCTCGAATGTGTACTCGTTTATAATCTGGCGTAGTAAATTATCATCGAGTTTTACGGTACCCGCTGGAATACCCGCGAGTTTTTCTTGCTTTGGAATCAAATAACTCTTAGCGATGTGCAACTTCTCAATTTCGGTGTAGCTGCGCAGCGATATAATCTCCATACGGTCGCGCAATGGCTCAGGGATACCATCGAGATAATTTGCTGTCAAAATAAACATAACTTGACTTAAGTCATAGGGTATTTCGAGGAAATTATCTTTAAAGTGATCATTCTGCGCGGGGTCTAACACCTCCAAAAGCGCACTGGCAGGGTCGCCACGAGAATCACGAGTAAGTTTATCAATCTCATCTAGCAAGAACACAGGATTTATGGTACCAGCCTGTTTCATACCTGCTAAAATTCTACCACACATAGCGCCAACATATGTCCTACGATGTCCACGAATCACGCTTTCATCACTAACGCCGCCTAGACTAACTTGCACAAATTCGCGCCCCATCGCCCTAGCAATAGATTTTGCAATCGAGGTCTTACCAACCCCAGGGGGCCCGACTAAACAGATAATTTGAGCATTAACTTTACCCGTAAGTTTAACAACCGCCAAAGTCTCTAATATGCGCTCTTTCACATCATCTAGTGCGTAGTGGTCAGCATTTAAAACCTCGCGCGCCTTTTTAATGTCAATATTATCCTTTGTCTTTTTAGTCCATGGTAACTCAATGACAGTGTCGATAAAATTTCTAATATAACCAAGTTCTGGAGAGCCAAACGGGAGTTTGCCTAAGCGGTTTACTTCTTTTAGTACCTTTTCCTCCGAATCTTTTGGCATACCGAGGGCTTTTACCTTGTTTGTCAAGTCCTCGACCTCATCGACCTCGCCATTTAACTCCTCATTAATAACATGCAACTGCTCTCTAAGAAAAATTTCTTTTTGAGTCTTGCTCAAATTCTCATTTACTTTTTCCTCAATTTCCTTGCGAGTGCGCATATTATTGATATAAATATCAAGCAATCTCGACACTATTGCTAAGCGTTTTTCAACATTCGCCTCCGATAGATATAGGCACATAGTCGCTTTATCTTGTTTAACCAAAAAGTGGAAAAGCAACTCTGAAAAATTCGCTGGCGAAATATCATCCTCCATAATGGCGGCTTGAAGTGCACCAAACATACGCTCTGCAGATAGGTTTCTAATCTTTAGTCTAATTTCCTCAACAAGTTGATATGCCTGAAGCGTATCGGAGTTAGTATCATTGAGATGTCGCACTGTCGCTACAAGCCCGTTTTCGTTGTCAATATTGAGAACCTCCACTCTTTCCTGCCCTGTTAGTACCGCACGCAAACCATTAGGGCGAGGTGTAACACGGTTTATTGTCGCAACACAGGCAACATCTAAATACTCATCTAGACTAGGCTCCTCATTATACTTAAGGCTAGCCAAAACCACAATAGGCTCGTTTTTATCAAGTGCTTTAGTGATACTCTCGACATCCTTTACATTGTTGATATCACAAGTTAGGCTAATTCTAGGTATCGCCACAATGTTTGATAAATAAATTGCGTGATATTTTTTACTAGAGAGCGCCTCATCGTTCACCGCATCGATAGGTAAATTAATAATATTGTTTTCATTCTTCTGTTCAGCATCTTGCATAATATCTCTCCTAAAATAAAAAAGTTAAATTTAGTATTTAATTATACCCCAAAACAATAAAAAAAGCAACATATTTGCTGCTTTTATATAACATATATTATTGTGTAGGTCAAATTTGTAGTTTTATCTTTTTACCCCTTTTGCCCGTTTTGTGTCGAAAATGATTAAATTTACTCGACAGTTACCGATTTTGCAAGATTCCTTGGTTTGTCAGGGTCGAGATTTTTCGATACTGCTATCTTGTATGCTAAAATTTGCAAAGGTTTTATAACACTAAAGGGCGCAAGTGAATCATTAACTTTTGGCACCTCGATAAACTTAAACACGAATGGTTTTAACTCGGTAAAGGGGCTAAAAAGTATTATTTTTGCTCCTCGACTATTTATTTCGTGAATATTATTTAACATTTTTTCAATTAGTGCACTTTGAGTAAGTAGAGCAATTACAATACTGTCTTGTTTTATAAGTGCTAGGCTACCGTGCTTTAACTCTCCCGCAGGTAAGGCCTCGCAATGGATATAACTAACCTCTTTTAATTTAAGTGCCGACTCAACCGCAAGAAAATAGTCAATTCCCCTACCTATAAAATAGATGCTTTCATAATCTTTAATCAGTCCCGCCACTTCCCTAATTTGCACACTATAATCGACACCGTTGTTCTTTATTACGCTATTTTTGACACTATCCATACTAAATTCGAGCGGTATACCCTTGTTTTTTGCTACATAGGTGACAAAATCATATAGGGCTGCAAGTTGCGCTAAATATGCCTTTGTACTGGCAACGGCGATTTCTGGACCTGCACTAGTAGGAATTAAGTAATCAGTAATGCTCTCAAGTCGTGTTGCTGCCACATTTGTAATAGCAATTGAAGTTGCTCCAGCCGATTTCGCTAATTCCGCACACGAAATAGTGTCAGCTGTCTCTCCACTTTGACTGATAAAGAGGCAAACACTTTTGTTATTTAGTAATGGTTTTTTGTACCGAAATTCACTGGCATAATCTATATCGACAGGTATACGAAGCTGATTTTCGATTATATACTTTGCAATTAACCCCGCATTTAACGCCGTACCACAGGCACTGATGTGTAGATTAAAATCTCCGCTAAAAATCTGCGCAGGTATTTTCTCTAATGCCCTTATTTTTTCAATGCGTGAAATAGTACTTAAAACACTACCAGCACCCTCCTCTATTTCTTTTTCCATAAAGTGGTGATACTCGCCCAACATCACCTGCTCGGGCGCTATGGAAACATTGTGAAATTTTAGTTTTTTGGGTTTTAGATTCACATCAAACACTGAGGCTTTGTCGGGCTCAATAAAGCCAAGTTCATCATCATCGATTGTATAAAATTTATTTGTGTATCCTAGCAGTGCTGGTATGTCGCTAGCGAGCATAAAAGATTCATCACATTTACCCAAAATTAATGGACTTTTGCGCTTCGCAAAGAAAACCGTGTCCTCATAGCCCTTTATCAAAATCGCAATCGCAAAAGCACCCTCACACATTGAAATTGTGTGTTTAAGTGCTTTTATTATGCGTTTTTTACTGATTTTAAAGGTATTATGCACAGTATTATGCATTGCATAGTACTTTGCATAGTACTCCTTCAATTCTGGATTTTCATCAAATAAGTTCCAGCTAAAAAATTTTGCAAAAACCTCGGTATCGGTTTCAGAATAAAAAGTTACACCCTTTCCCTCTAGTGATTTTTTGATGTCTGTATAGTTTTCTAATATACCATTATGAACAAGCGCTATTACATTATTTTCATCAGTATGCGGATGCGCATTTTCAATGCTTGGCTCACCATGAGTTGCCCACCTAGTGTGCCCAATTGCGCACGAGGCGGGTATAGTTTTAGTTTTTAAATGATTGGCTAAATTTTCGAGTTTCCCCACTCGTTTAGCAACCTCGAGTTTCCCACCATTTAGATAAGCAATGCCAGAGGAATCATACCCGCGATACTCAAGCGCTGAGAGACAGTTTAATATTCGAGGCACTGCTAGCAAATACCCTGAATAACCGACTATACCACACATAACTACACCCCCTTATTTAAAAGAATGTCCCAGGCGCAAACTAGATTCACACCTTTACTTGGCATATTAGTAATGACATCTATACGCCCTTCGCCGCCACGCGTTGCCTTTTTAATTGTTTGCTGAGCGACCCCAGCATTTCCATCATAAATAGACACATCACTCGTAAATAAACTCTTTAAAATAGGCCGAATGTAAATATAATGCGTGCAACCTAGTACTACTGCATCGGTTTTATGTATATATGGTGCGATATAGGCGCGGATAATTGACCTAAGCAGTGCCAAATCATCGATATTATCCTCTATGAGCGATGCAAGATTCGGCAAACTCAAAAAAGTAATATTTGAGCTCGTATCCTCAGCGGCTATAGATAAAATTTTACTATGTTTTATAGTATTAGGAGTTGCAAGAACGAGTATATTTTTCTTGCCCGCACGAATCGCGGGCATAATCGCAGGCTCAGTACCTACGATAAATTTATCGCAAAAAACGCGCCTAACTACAGACACACCAACAGCAGTCGCGGTATTGCATGCAATAACTACGCCTTGGGGATGATATTTTTTGTCTAACAGCCGTATATTTTCAATTAAACGCTTACGAATATAAGTGGCACTTTTTTGCCCAAATGGCGCTGCATTATAATCAGCAAAGTATATGTAATCATTTTTAGGGTTTTTGATCGCTAATTCATACAAAATTGACAAGCCACCAACCCCACTGTCGATTACTAGAATGGGTGAATTTTTTCTTTTCATAGTAGTAATGTATGTTTTGTTTTTTAACTTTGCCAATGAAAAATAAAAAAAGCCAAAGATTTACTTTGACTCTTCTATAATCTCATCATCTTTTTTTACTAAATATTCTTTAACCTGTTCCCAAACATTTCCTCGAACAGACTGCGGAATCAACTGCCAAGACATTTTGCTACACTCAATACTACCCTTTTCCTCGCCTAATACAACTTCATCCGTAACAAGTGCTATTTTATTATCGCCGTAAATCACTTCGCCCTCAAACCAAATGGTTTTGTCCTCCAGTCTCAAATTATGCACTAGATTTTTGCTATCACATTTTAATTTAACAAGATATTCCCAAGGCGTATCAAAAGTGAAAATAGTACTATCGCTTTCTAACTCTATATTGACTAAGTAGGAATAATGAAAGTTCTTAGCAATGCCTGTAAGACTATCAGCATCTTCCTCACTGTTTATCTCGTACCACTCTTGTACCTTAAATTTTTTATGAATATCAACCGCACGGTTTACGATATCGACACTAATTTTTTCGCCCTTAAATAATGCTGCTATAACCTCCTCATTATTTACAATAAAATCAAGTCCCAAATTACTACCATTTATTATCCAATTGGGTTTGCTATAATTTAATACAAAAAACTTAGTGCAAAGGCTGACACAATCCCCTTCATCTGGCAAATAATAACGAAAATTTGGCTCAATCAGTATTAAATTTGTGTAATCGCTATCTAACACAACAAAATAGTCTCTACCACTCTCATTCCTCAAAATACCAAAGCATTCACTATTGTAAGTATCCTTATCATTTAACCTAATAATTAAATACATAATTTTCTCCTTTGTAAATTTAAAAATAGTATAGCATTTTTAAATACATTATCAAATTACTATAGTTTTGCTATAGAAAATTCTTATATTCTTTGCCATGGAGAGCTTCGTTAAGGGCTCGGGAGATGATTTTTGCACAATTTTTTGTATAAATATCAATTTCCTTTGGTGTAACAATAAAATCCCCCTCTAGCCCGATATTTCCCGCATTGATTAAAAGCGGTACACCAATAGACACAATCCTACACCCGAGGTTTTTGCTATCTAGTCGCTTGTTTTTGTTGCCTATACCTGCTCCTGGGGTTATACCTGAATCGCTAAACTGAAAACTGCACCCGAGCCGTGTAATAGAATTTGCGGTCAGTGCATCAATTAAAATTACTACCTTGGGCTTTATAAATCCAACGACTCCCGCCACAAGTTCAAATGTCTCAAAGCCATTTATGCCGCTCACTCCTGGAATTAGTGCGCACACATCGCCTAAATCGTTACGAATTTCTGGCGGTGCGTTGTGGGTAGCAAGTATATCTCGCACGACAAGTGCTCCGAGGCTATCAGCAACCAAAAACGCATTCCCTAGCCCTACAATTAAAACAGTCCCCCTAACACTCCCAATATAATCAACTAAAATTTGCGTAACCAGTTTTATTATATATTTTCGCGCTGTTTCCGATGCGTGAAAGACTAACGAGCAGTTTAATGTGGTATACTTGCCTTGAGGCTTTTTATACTTTTTCGATAAATCGGAAGTATTAATATCTAATAAGTATTTTTTTATACCATACCTACCTTTATACACCTGCTGCCCCAACATTTTATCATTTTTAATTTCATTATTCATCATATACCCGACCTTATTACTAATCTTTTTTGATTATTTACAAAAAAATGATTTATAACCCTTGCAAAATTTGAAAAAATATGATAGAATCAACAAGTAACAAATTTTTTATAGGAGATAAATATAGTGGCAAACATTAAATCACAGAAAAAGAGAATCATCACTAACGAGCAGGCTAGAATTGCTAACAAGTCAAAGAAATCTCGTATTGCTACTGAAATTCGCAAATTCCGCGAGCAAATCGCAGCAAAAGATTTCGCTGCTGCAGAAAGCACACTTAAAACTGCTGTTAGTTTGATTGACCGTGCAAGGCTTGACAACATTTATCAAGCAAACACTGCTTCACGCAAAAAAGCTAGCCTTGCTAAAGAACTATACAATGCAAAGAATGCAGCGTAACATCACTCCCTTTGGGGAGTTTTTTTAACATTAAAAACAGGAGAAAATTATGAAATTAATTTTAAATGCCGATGATTTTGGTTTGAGCCAAAGTGTCAATAAGGGAATAATTGAGTGCCTAGAGGAAGGGCTCGTGTCTAGCACTACTATGATGATGAATACCCCTTATACCGATGAGGCGATTAAACTCGCCAAAGAGCACAACATCAAAAACTTAGGCATACACTTAAACCTTACCTATGGTAAATCTGTACTACCAGCAAGCGAGATTCCTAGCCTCGTAGATGGAAATGGTACATTTCACTATGTGTGTATGTTGGGATACTACACTCAATATGTAGATGCAAAAAAAGAATTGCGCGCGCAAATTGAGAAATTTCTCAACAGTGGACTAGTACCAGACCACCTAGACCACCACCATTACTTTAATGAAATTCCTAATATACTAAAAGCATATCTTGAATTAGCCCAAGAGTATAAACTGCCCGTTCGCAGTATGGATGAAAATGCTCGAAAATTAGCGCGTGAAATGGGAGTAAAAACGACAGATGAGTTTAGTTTTGCTTTCCACGGAAATGGTGTAGATATTTCGACATTTGATGTGTTAAAGAGTCTATTTTGGGGGCGCGATATTAGTCTTGAGGTTCTCACCCATGTTGGCTGTATCGATGACTACACTCGCGGGCAAACAAATTACTTAGTGCGCGAGAATGAAATTGAGGTTTTGCGCGAGGCTAAAGAAAAGGGGTACTTTGATGATATCGAACTCGTAGGCTTTAAAGACATTTAATGTTTCTATAAAATCTAAATATTAAACAAAAAATCTACTAGGTTGCTAGTAGATTTTTGTTTTAATTTCAATTATAAGTGAAATGTTTTTATTTAATCAAAACTTGGGTCGAAGGCATCACCTGAGTTGTCAGTAGAGTCGTTTAAGTTATAGTCGCTAATTCGCTCAAAGCGCGCCTCCACAAT
>CASEHF010000031.1 GCA_949287685.1 uncultured Christensenella sp.
CCCCCCCCCCGTGGAAATTTTACTAAATTTGTAATTTAAACCCTTCATAACTTAAAAAGTGTCGATAACTTATAAATCAACCAAACACTCGTTAAATCCTATTATCGACAGCCCCCTATTCTTATTCTTTAGTCATAATTTTAGCAATTTAATTTAAAATTAGCAAATATTTTTATATACAATTTGAGTAATTTTGAAATTTATTACATTTTACATATGAAAGCACTCCAATAACACATATTAATCTAATTTTTAATCAACAACATATAGAATACTTACTAAATAAATTATCAAATAGTTGTTATAAGTTGCTGAAAACAATTAAGCACTCCAATAACTAAAAAGACCCTATTAATAGTTAACAGGCTCTTTTAGTTATTTAAACTGGATTCATATATTTTACGAACTTAACCTCAAATTACTCCTCACTTTGGGCTTCTTGAGCGGTGATTGTGGTTGGTGATTCAACGGCGGTAGCGGGGTCTACTGAATTTACAGGAAATACAACTACCATTGCAGCAATCACGAGAGCAAAACCGCACACTGCGGAAATTATCTTACTCCAAAACAACTTATTTTTTGCGCAAATGATTTGAAAAGGCATAATCTCACCCTCCTTATTTATTCATATTGTAACAAACTTTGTCAAAATTTCCAAACGATTTTAGGTATAATTATAAATTTTTTGCGATAATTATGCAAAAAGCAACTAAAATCTGGTTTTTTAGCATAAAAAATATAATTTGCACTTGTTAATTTTAAGTGGATAGGATGAAATGTTTTAAAGCGGAATAGATTCTTCGGTGCGAAGGCGCATCCCCGATAGATAGATATAATACGACCATTCACTTTAAATACTTGTCTACGATAGATTGGGGATTTTTTTAAGAGGAGTAGATCCTTCGTCTAAAGACTTACGCGGGTCGAGGCTCAGGATGACAGTTCTTTAATAGTAACGAAACATACAACTAACTACACTTTTCGGGTCGAGACTCAGGATGCCTTCCCGTTTACGGGAAGTCTGGCGCGTGAATGACTACTGCAATGAGAAAAGTATACTCTCGCGCCAGCCCAGTACTCTCTGCCATTTAAAGAGGAATAGAGCCTTCGTCTGAAGGCTTGCGCGGGGAGCGCTCAGGATGACAATAATTTAATATTAGTACTTCGCACCACACCAACCCCTATGTATCTTATTTGTTAAGTTATAATCCCAAAATGTTTTAAAATGAAAAAACTATAAAAGGTGTATATGTTTAGCACCCAAAATAAAATAATAGGCACATTAGTGTCTATTATTTTATCTATTTTACCTTGTTGCGAGGGTTGTTGAGTAACTTAAACGCCTCATATAAATCTTGGCGAAAGTTTGTCTGCATTTGCACGGCTTTATCAATCGGAGTCGTAATAATGCGGTCGTTATCTAGTCCAATCGCTAGATTTTTTTCGCCTGCATCGATTAGTTCAATTGCTGCGACACCATAGCGAATGGCTAACATTCTATCCTTTACCGTGGGCCTGCCTCCGCGCTGCATATACCCTAATATTACTGCGCGACATTCATGGTTAAAATCGCGCTCGATTTCTTTTGACAATGCATAGACATCGTACTGCTTTTCAGCGACTACAACCGTAGGACTACTATTCCCGTAATTTAACTGGTCGCGTATAAAACGGTAAATATGCTCCTTGTCTAGCGGGTCCTCAGGTACTGCCACAATATCCGCCTGACTCGCCATAGCACTATATAGCGCGATACTCCCCCCATGTCTGCCCATACACTCAATAATTGAGATACGCTCATTTGCCTGCATGGTTTGTTTGATATTATCTATCATATCAGTAGCATTGTTAACAGCACTATCAAAACCAATTGACTCAGTCGTAGAGTGGACATCATTATCTATAGTCGCTGGAATACAAATTACATTGACTCCGAGTTTTGCTAGACTCTGCGCCCCTATATAACTACCATTTCCGCCAATCACGATTAGGGCTTTTAGTCCAAGTGCATTAATATTATTGGCGGCAATCTCTTTATACTTTTGCTCTAAAAATTCTTTACACCTAGCAGAATAAATTAGGCTACCACCGATATTAAAAATTGAGTTAACATCAGCTTTTGTAATCGTAAAGTAATCATTTGTAATCACGCCTCTATATGCGCGCCTAAATGCTATGCACTCATAACCGTAGTTATGTGACATCTCGACTACGGTTTTTAGACATGCATTCATGCCTGGGGCATCTCCCCCGCTAGTAATCACGCCTATTTTTTTCATATAATTTTCCTTTTAAGTCAATACAATATTTTCGGGCTCAATCAAGCCATAAAGTTCGTTTTGTAGTGCAGTGCTGCCATCGACCTTTAATGGCAACATAAATGCCTTATTCTGATGACTACACTTGACAATAACTTGATGTGCCCCTGGATATCTGGACAAAACTGAAATTACTTGCTCCTTTGTATCCTCATCGGTTAGGTCAAACTTTAGATATAATTTTGTCACTTTTTTAGGTGGCTCCGCCCCCGTGGGCTCAGGTTGCAAAACTGGCTTTTTAGCATCCCACGGTATAATATTATCGGGCAATACAATCGGGCGGTCTCCCTCCTTTATGCTAAGTTTCCCAACAAAAGTCATCATAGCATCGACATGAAGTGTATGCTTAAACTTCTCGTAAATTTTAGGAAAAACCAGCACCTCAAAAGTACCAAACAAGTCCTCAACGGTCACTACCGCCATTTCTTTGTTCCCGACTTTAGTATTCATACGCTTCACATTAGTAATAATTCCGCCGCAACTTACCGCCTTTCCATCCTCGAGCCCCTCGTATACTGTTATCTCATCCTCACCATCTTCGCTCTGTATAGTCATAGGAATTAGCATATTACTATTTAAATTAAATTCTTTAAACTTATCGCGATACTGATCTAGAATGTGTCCGCTAACATATACCCCTAATACATCCTTTTCGTAACGCAATTTTTGTTGGTCATCATACTCAGGAATATCAGGATACTGAATGAGATTAAAACTCTTATCCTCTTTTAGCACATTATCAAAAAGCGTTAGTTGCCCTTGATTTTGGGACTTCCTATCACTTGCGACACGCTCCACAATCTTTTCATAGACCGCAATCATTTGACTCCTAGGCACACCAAAACAATCAAACGCTCCCGACCAAATCATTGACTCTAGAAAACGCTTGTTGTGCGCTTGACTACCCATACGACTAATAAAGTCCTGTAGACTGGTGAAGTTTCCATTCTTTTCGCGTTCAGCGACCAAATCCTCAACTATCGCCACACCTACATTTTTTAACCCACCAAGGCCATATCTAATCACTTTATCCGCCTCAACACTAAAGTACGCTTGACTCTTGTTGACATCGGGCGGCAAAATCTTGATATCGTGCTGGCGAGCGAGTTCCATATAGTGAGTCAACTCATCGCTCTTGGTAATACGGTTATTCATAATTGCCGAGTAAAATTCAGTGATGTGGTAGAGCTTCATATACGCGGTTTGATATGTAATAAAAGCATACGCTGCTGCGTGCGCCTTGTTAAAGGCGTAACTACCGAACTTCTCCATTTGGCTCCAGAGTTTCTCGGCATCCTCGAGTTTCATACCGCGCTTTAATACGCCATCGATACTTTTCTTTCCCTCGGGATCCTCCCAGCCATAGATAAAGCGTTGCTTTTCAATCGGAAGTTTGTCCGCTAACTTTTTACCCATAATTTTACGCACACCATCGGCCTGTCCCATTGTGTACCCTGCTAGCACCTGACAGAGTTTCATAACCTGCTCTTGGTACACCATAACGCCATAGGTAACGCCTAAAACATCCTTCATCTTAGGGTCAGCATACACGATTGTCTCAGGATTTTTACGGTTTTTTATGTATGTGGGAATCTCATCCATAGGTCCAGGGCGATACATAGCGAGAATAACTATAATTTCCTCAATATTAACGGGCTTCATTTCCTTTGCGAAGTTTGAAATTCCACCACTTTCAAGCTGGAACACGCCATCGTTGTCCCCTGAGCCTATTAGTTTATATACAGCGGGGTCATCGTATGGGAAATCGCGCGCATAAAAGTCTATGTCTTCACCAGTGCGCTTCTTTACGGTCTTTAGCATTAAGTCAAGGTCCGTAAGAGTAATTAGCCCCAAAAAGTCCATTTTTAATAGTCCCAAATGCTCTGTCTCATTTTTATCAAACTGGGTCGTAACCATATCGCCATTCTTTGCTAATGGTACATGGTCGGAAATCGGGTCACAACAAATTACGACACCCGCGGCATGAATACTTGTATTTCTCGGCATATTCTCAAGTTTAATCGCAGTGTCCACAATTTTTTGAACTAGCACATCACTATCGTACATAGCCTTTAGGTCTGGCACGATATATTGCTGGTCCTCGGGCTTTTTACTTAGCCCAAAAAGTTTCTCAATTGCTGGCGAGTGCGGCATTTTCGTAGGGAAAAGTTTAGTCATTTTGTCGACTTCGCTATATGGCATTTTTAGCACCCTAGCGACATCTTTTATCGCTGCCTTTGCTGCCATTGTACCAAATGTGATAATCTGGCTAACATTCGGTTCGCCATACTTTTCGATAACATAATCAATAGTTTTTTCACGCCGAACAGGGCAAAAGTCAATATCAAAGTCTGGCGGGCTGATACGCTCTGGATTTAAAAAGCGCTCAAACCATAAATCATACTTCAATGGATCTATGAGTGTAATACCTATAGCGTATGCCAATATACTCGCCGCCCCCGAGCCGCGCCCAGGACCAATTGGCACATCGTGCTCACGCGACCAGTTGATAAAGTCCCATACAACCAGATAATAGTCGACATAACCACTATGAATCAGTGTATTCATCTCAAATTCTGCGCGCTCGCGGATTTGTGGAGTAATTTCACCATATCGCTTAACTAGACCAGCGTTTACGAGTTCCCAAAGGTAGTCAACATTATTTTTGCCATCGGGCGCGGTAAACTTCGGATAAAATTGGCTATGAAAATCAAGCGTTACATCACATTTTTCGGCAACTTCTAGCGTGTTGTCTATGCTTTCAGGATGCGCCTTGAACACTTCTCGCATCTCGGCCTCAGTCTTTAAATAAAACTGATTTCCATCCATTCGCATACGGTCGGGGTCATCGATAGTCTTACCCGTTTGAATACACAACATAATATCCTGCATTTCAAAATCCTCAGGATATAAATAGTGCACATCGTTTGTAGCAATGGTTTTGACTCCCAGCACTTCCGCCAATCTAAATAAATCGGGTAAAATTTGGCGCTGGAGGGCGATTCCATGGTCCTGCACCTCTATATAAAAGTCTCCAGGGGCAAACATATCGCGCAATTTCTCACCAAATTTTACTGCATCATCAAACCTGCCCTGTGCAAGTAGCCTAGGGATATCACCTGCTAAGCACGCAGAACTACAAATCAGCCCTTCGCTATATTCTGCTAAGGTTTTATAATCAATTCGCGGCTTGTAGTAAAAACCATTTACCCACGCGATACTGTTTAATTTACATAGGTTGTGGTATCCTACATCGTTCTTAGCAAGTATAATTAAGTGGGCGGGATTTGGTTTGCCTTGTTTATAGTTTAAATCATCCACCACATAAAATTCGGTACCAATAATCGGTTTTATGTCGTTTGCCTTGCATTCCTCATAGAATTTTACCGCACCGTACATATTTCCGTGGTCGGTAATCGCACAAGCGGGCGCCCCTCTTTCCTTTAAAATTTTGACTAACTTTTTTATTCTAGCGGCTCCATCTAGCAAACTATATTCGGTATGTAAATGCAAGTGTACAAATTTTTCCATCATTATTCCTCATTTTCTTTTTTTAAATCTTCAGCATATTTGACAATTTTCCTTAACCTATGATTTATACCGCTTTTAGTTAACGGTGGATTCATAAGTTTTGCGAGATTCTCTAGCGTTTCCTCAGGATTCGCGAGGCGCAACATACACAACTCATATAAATTATCGGGCAATTGCTCTAGCCCCACCGTATTTGATATATATTCAATTGCCGCAATCTGCTTTAGACTAGCGTTCACCATTTTCTCAAGATTGCTATTCATACAATTTAATTGGCGGTTCAACTGATTGCGAACCTCACGCACAGCAAACTCATTTTGTAAAGTCAGGACCGCATTACTAGCGCCAACTAGCGCTAATGTATCACTCACGACCTCGGCTTCCTTTATATATACAATGGTAAGTTTTTTGCGCTGCATAATTTTACTATAGATATCATACTCCGACAAAATATGCGAAAAATCGCCCGCAAGTGAATGATTTTGGAACACAAACTCAAGATGATATCCGCCTGTATGTTTTTTAAGGTTATTTATATCTTTTATTACTATATTAGCACTCGCACACCCCATAAAAACGCCTTTTACAAACTCACGCTCGCAACATTCGTTTTCAATCAAGAGGCGAGAAACTCCCAAACTTTTAATCATCACGCCAGCGTAATTTTCGCGCATAATATAAGTATCTAACAACATTTTCTCACCCAAATCGCTAGGCACGGAAATGCTATATCTTACCGCGTGATGAGGCCTCTCTATCCGCTCCAAACGCAGTTTATCCTCCTGCTGATAAAGAAGTTTAACGAGGCCCGAAATGCGCTTATAAAGGGCATCAATTTCGGTAACAATCATGATTGAATTATCCTCGTTTATTTTTGCACAGGTACGCAGTAGCCCACCGAGTTCCGCACGCGCACAATGGTCAGCAGTAGGTAGTTCGCTAGTCGCGACTTCGGTCTTTGCATCATATGAAAACGACATTTCTTCCTCCTAGAGTAAATAGTATATACCAAAATTTGCATTTTGAAAAGTCATTCAGTGTAATTTATATTTACAATTCTGTCAAGCGGGAAATCGTAGTTTAGTAAAAATTGTTGTTGCAGAGTGCAATCACCTACCTTTGAGGGACTGTGCGCATCACTGCCAAAAATAAAGTTGGCTTTACTCTTTTTTAGTGCCTCTATATCGCTATCCGTATACTCAATTCGCTTTCCATTAAACTCAAGCAGCACCCCTTTTTCAGCACAAGCCGCGGCTAACCTCTCAATATTACAGCGAACGGCATAATTTGGATGCACTATTGCACGAATTGGGTATCTATTAATTGCCTTTATATAACTATCAGTCACGCGCTCACTGTGGCGTTTGGTTTTCATTATTAAATTGAGGAAATTAAACCTAAGACTCCCCTTTACACCTTTTCCATAAGTGAGTTTATGAATACCTAGCAAGACATAGTCAAAAAGTTTAATATCATCCTCGGTTAAATCTATATCGCCCTCAAAGTTTAGCAAATCTGCCTCAACGCCTAAATAAATCTTAATTTGCGGATACTTTTGCTGCAACCTAACGACTTCGGCGCGCATTTTCTCCACATCGGCACGAGTCATACAGCCCTTTATGTGATTAAAGGCGTGGTCCGTGATACCAATCTCATGTAACCCGCGCTCGATGGCAACCATTACATTATCCTCGATACTCCCATAGCCATCACTGTAGGTTGTGTGAGTGTGGTAGTCACCTATCATCTTGATACTCTGCATTGCTTTCTCCCTTTAAATACACAATTTCGCACTCTAAATCTTTTTTATACCTAGTATAGACCTTTTCGCGAATCTTATCAATCAACGCTAGTACTTGCCCAGCGGTCGCGTGGCCTAGGTTTACGATATACCCCGAATGCACAGGCGACACCATCGCATCTCCAACACGCTCCCCCTTTAGCCCGCAATCCTCAATTAGTTTTGCAGGCACTACACCAGCGCTATGTCTAAACACGCTTCCTGCGCTCGCATAACCAACATTTTGAGTGCTAGCACGCGCCAAAATGTTTTTTGTAATCGTAGCATTGATTGTGTCTATACTGCCCTTTTTTAATTTTAAGACAACTTCCATTATAACACAATTTTTCGAGTTTGTAAAAACACTATGGCGATAATCGAAAAAAAGTTTTGCTTTGTCTAGCACCTCGACACCCGTTTCACTGTAAATTGTGACACTCTCGACTATATTTGATATCTGCCCGCCAAACGCACCTGCGTTCATAACGATAGCGCCGCCTATTGTCCCTGGAATATTTACAGCCCACTCGAGTCCCGCAAGACCTAACTCCGAGCAAAAGCGCACAACATTCGGTATCATAGCACCAGCTCCAACACGCACTCGACATGGCGATATTTTTTTAATGTCATTGAGTTTGCGCGTACAGATAATGACACCCAAAAATGTCTCATCACACGCCAGCACATTAGAGCCAGCGCCGAGTATAAAATACGGCATATTCTCGCGTTTTAGATACCCTAGCAAATCGGTTAACTCGGTAAAATCCTGTGGATATGCGACAAAACGCGCTAGACCTCCAATTTTAAAGGTCGTAAGGCTGCGTAGCGAGATGTTTTCTAGTACGCTTTTACAAATTTTCCGTAATTGCTCAATTTTCTGCATAATCACCTCTTATTTTGAAGTTCGGCTATTTTTACTGCATTTGTAAACACACCTAGAGTCATGAGTTTATCGCTTAGTGCGCGCTCAAAATCTACATACTCATTATTATAGATCGACTCGCCATTGACTGAAAACATTCCAATTGAGGTGAGTTTTTTCTGTATTTCGCTAGACACTAAAAACTCGACAAATTCGCGCGCGTGCGCTATGGAGCGCTCCTCAGTAGCGGTTACCGCGATATACTGCACAAGGTCGGTAAAATCGGTTAGGTATGTGTAGTGTACCAAATCAAGCGAACCATTCTTAACCCTATTATTTAGGCGATAGAAGTCGCGCTGAGTACCTAAAAGCACGGTGCTTTCGGGATTTTTGAGATACTCCTCGTAGGCTGTGTACTGAGTAAACTGCGAATCAGTTAAATATGGTAAATACCTCTCATCAAGTGCCAGATTTGGGACATTTTGAGCATAACCCATGATAATACCATTTGAACTCACATTTTCGTTAAAGTCGGCGCTGGAGCAAAGCAAATAACCTCCCATACACCACGGCACGGCTAGTCTTTCCCCCTCGTACATACCACCTGTGCCTATATCTGCCCGCACTCCCTCGATATCGCCTAAATCTTTAGTAAAAGGCTGTACTAAGTCGCCAGCACCTATACCAAAACTAACCAAATCAGGCATTGCACCCTGCTCTAACATCGTTTTTGCCTGATTAAGCCCCAATTCGCGGACTAAAATGAAAGTATCCATAGTTCGCGTTTGAAAGAGATAGGCTTGCTTCTCTAAAAAATGCGCACGACTAGCGCTCCCGCCCTCAAAGGTATCTATTTCCCACAATTCTAGTATCACTGAATTTGGAGGAGCGGTATTTAGCCAGCTCTCTCGCCCTGCATAAATTCGAGGCAAGATGAAAAAGGGGGCTACGAATAAAAAAGTCGCTACAGCCACTAGAAAAAGCACAAAACCTACAGAGACACTACCACCCTTTCTCAAATAAAAACGCCCTCCATACGCGTAATTGTATGCGAGAGCGTGACATATTTATTCAGCATTAAAATATTTTTTAATATTTATGGCATCATTTTTAGTAATTCCAGAAACGCGCTCAAGTTCCTCAACTGTTGCATCCTTTATATTGTCTATTGACTTGAAAGTTTTAATCAAATTTTTGCGCTTTACGGGTCCAATCCCTTCAATTTCCTCTAAAATGCTCGTAATTTTATTTCGAAGGCTGCGGTGATACATAATCGCGAAGCGGTGCGATTCATCACGGATACGCTGGAGTAACTTTAGAGCATTATGCGTGCGCGGAATGATAATCGGCTCGGAACGATTAGGCAAAAAGACCTCTTCCTCTTGCTTTGCTAGTCCTATCATGGGTATGTTAAATCCGCACTTTTGCATTGCCTCGACCGCGTTTGAAAGTTGCCCTTTGCCGCCATCGACCACAATCAAATCAGGGCGACTGCGAAAACTCGGGTCGGTGCTATTCTCGTTCTTTAACTCATTTAATCGGCGAGTAATGATTTCTTGCATACTGGCAAAATCGTTAGCCCCCTCGACTGTCTTGATACGAAACTTACGGTAGTGGTTTTTGCGCGCCTCGCCATCGATAAACACGACCATAGAAGCGACACTGAGTACCCCGCCAATGTTTGAAATATCGTAACACTCCATTCTGTGAATCGGGTGACTAATTCCTAAAATTTGCGCAAGTTTCTCGGTGGCGCCAACTGTAAAGTCGTTTATGCGCTTTTCCTTTTCGATAGCCTTTTCGAGGTACATTGCAGCATTTTCCTCGGCAATACTAACTAATTTGCGCTTTTCGCCGCGCTGGGGGTGTAGGAGTTCCACTCTGCTAGTCCTACCAATACTTGCGGACTTGCGCTGCTCAGTTAGCCACTCGCTCAGTTCCATCGTAGGCTCAAAAGGAATTAACACCTGTTCAGGAGGAATTGCGGTCGTTGAATAATATTGTGTAATAAATTGCGTGAGACTGTCCTCGACATTGAGTTCGGCATCAATTAAGTGAAAACAATCGACCCCGACACTGCGCCCACCGCGAATGATAAGTACCGCCACGCTAGCGACAGAACCGTTGCTTGCCCACGCAAAGGCATCGATATTGTCGAGATTCGGCATAAATGTAAGCGTATGCTGTTTTAATCTATCGAGCATATTTAGCCCATCACGAATGGAAAGCGCGAGCTCAAACTGCTCATTTTCGGCAAGCCGTGTCATTTTATCGACCAAAATTTCTTGGACCTCGCTAAATTTCCCGTTAAGGAAGTCCATAGCCTTGTTTAACAAATCGCGGTACTCTTGTTTTGTAATTTTCCCGCAACATGGCGCGCTACAAAGCCCTAAATCGTAGTTTATGCAAGGGCGCGTGCGCTTCGGCAATCTCCCCCTACACATACGCAACGGGTAAGCATTATTTAGCATTTTAATTAGCGCTGTCGGGCTGACACCCGCAAAATACGGCCCGAAATATTTTGCGCCATCACGCTTGATTTTTCGCACAATTTCGAGATTTGGAAAGTCCTTTTTTAAGTCTATACGAATGTACGGATACGACTTTCCATCCTTTAATAAGATGTTATAAAAGGGTTGATAGCGCTTGATTAGATTGTTTTCGAGTGCAAGGGCTTCTGCTTCGTTTGGGGTCACGATATAGTAAAAATCGGCGATATTTTCCACCATTTTTCGCACCTTTATAGTGTGGTTGCGGCTATGCTGGAAGTACTGCGAAACGCGATTTTTTAAATTTTTCGCCTTGCCGACATAGATAACCACACCCTCGGCGTTTTTCATAATATATACTCCGCTGTTTTGAGGGAGTTCGCTTACTTTTGTTTTTAAATCCATATTGTTATTATACTACAAAATACTACTTTTTTCAATCGTTACTCACAATTTTTTCTGCTTTTGCATATACCACTTAAAAAAGTTGTGGGAGCAAACTATGAGTATTTCGCAAGCGCTAGTCATCGTGCTGTTGATTTCTGTATGGGCGGGGTCGACTAATACCGACCTCGCAACAAACTCTAACATACTAATAATTCTACTAATCGCCCTAATCGCACTCGCGGAAGTCACCACTCTAAACGACAACATTAGCAATAACTCTACCAATGTTTGCAGAAACCGCATAATTTCGGATACTGGCACGATTACACAGACACTATTTTAATGATTTATACACTCTGCCATATTTGATTATGTTATAAAAAAATTCTCATAACTGATATGAGAATTTTAAAATTTAGTTATGTTAAAACTTTTATAGAAAATTTATTTAAAAACGGACGATTTTGTCATTTTAATAATACTATGCATAATACTATGCAATAAATTTTGCGAATACTTGTGTGCTAAAAATAAGCATTTTGTTTAATTTAGTGCATAGTACCCTATTTTTAAGTATGATAAGTGGAATGTTTGGCGCGAAAGAGGAATATCCTTCGGCGCGTGGGCGCAGTGCGAAGGCGGTGCGAAGCCGCACACGCAATATATACATATTAAGTAAGGCTATTCGCTTTGAATGATTGTCTACAGTTAGTTTAGAATGTTTTAAGAGGAATAGATCCTTCGTCTGAATGCGCTGTAAGAAGGGCTCAGAATGCCTTCCCGCTTGCGGGAAGTCTGGCGCGTGAATGACTACTACAATAAGAAATGTATACTCTCGCGCCAGCCCAGTATCATCCTCTTATTTTTTTAGTTGTAGCCCCAAAATATTTAAGAGGAATAGATCCTTCGTCTAAGGGCTAACGCGGGTCGAGGCTCAGGATGACAGTGATTTAAAAGTATTACGGGTACGGCTTTGTACTATTTATCGGGTGTGCGGCTACGCACCGCATCTATTCCGCTTATAACTTGAATAAATAATAAACCGCACCTATAAGTATAGTACTTATGTAGGTACGGTTTAAACATGCCTATTTAGTTTTATATTAAATCGGTCGAGTTCTCGCATATGTATCCACTAAAAGAATTTAGCCAAAAGTGTCGCTGAGGACATCAGGGCGAAAACTGGTCGCCGGTGTTGTCGAGGGTTGGGTTGGAGTTGGGGGTGTTTTTGAGTACGAAGTGAGCAATGAGGAGTTTGTTGTCCACTGTAGACAGTGGCAAATCACAAGTAGCGCTAGTGCTGATTAATTG
>CASEHF010000032.1 GCA_949287685.1 uncultured Christensenella sp.
CCGCGAAGCCTTCAGACGAAGGATCTATTCCTCTAAAAAAATACTTGTGCTACAACTAAAAAAATAAGAGGATGATACTGGGCTGGCGCGAGAGTATACATTTCTCATTGTAGTTGTCGTTCACGCGCCAGACTTCCCGCAAGCGGGAAGGCATCCTGAGCCTCGACCCGCGTAAGCCTTTGTAACTCAGCGTAGAGTGAAGGGTAACATTAGGAATACTTAGCAATACGCTGCCCGAAGGATCTATTCCTCTTAAAACAACCTAAATCAATCGCAAACAATCACCAAAAGTATGTAGCCTTATTTACATTATATTGGGAGTGCGCCCACGCACCGAAGGATCTATTCCGCTTAAAAAATTGTCAAACAAACCCTAAACAATCATTAAAAGTGAATAGCCTTACTTAATATACATATATTGCGAGTGCGCCCACGCACCGTCCTCGCGCCCCCTAAATTTTATATTCTTTAATAAGATTTCACACAAATTTCTTTTAAATATTGTATATATAGGGTATACTTTTTTTAAATTTACCCGTACTTTCGACAAGTGTAATCGAGTTTAGCAAAAATATTTGCGCATTTTACTTTATTTTTTTATGAAATTGTGTTATACTTGACAAGTATTATTATCAAAAAATAAGAATAATATAATGTTACTTGAATAAGGAGGCTATATTTAGTGGAAAACAATACCATTAACACTGGACCGAAAAAATTTCCATATTTTACGGTTATTCTGCTCGTGTTTTTAGTAATAGTGCTGATTATTTCATTCACGAGTGGCAGGACTGACACTTCAAAGGAAATTGACCGTACAGCATTTATCTCATCACTTGAAAGTGGGGAGGTTGCGGCAGTCCACTACAATAACGCGACTTTTTATATTTTAAATGTAGGTAAGACCGCGGAGGAGACAGAGGAGAAACTAGAGACTTTCCCTCGCGAGTATGACCATTATTTAGTGGTGGCTACAAATGCCGAGATTGAGAGTCTGATTAATATTATCGATGCTTATAACAATCCTACTGGAGAGGGTGCGACCCCGCCCGAGACATTAGTGCAGTTCTCATCTGAGCCGACTCGTGAGTCATGGCTGTCACAAATTTTCCCGTATCTATATATTATTCTGTTGATTGTTCTAGGTGTCTTTATCTACAAGACATTTACCAAAATGACTGGCAAAAATATGGACTTTGGTAAGAACAAGGCTAGGATGGAGGCTGGGCTAAAGGTTAGATTTAGCGATGTCGCTGGCTGTGAGGAAGAGAAGCAAGAAATGCAGGAAATTGTGGAGTTTTTGAAAAACCCTCGCAAATTTACCGACCTTGGTGCGCGCATTCCAAAGGGAGTGCTGCTCGTAGGACCTCCAGGTACTGGTAAGACACTGCTAGCAAAGGCGATTGCGGGCGAAGCGGGTGTTCCGTTCTTTAGTATCACTGGTAGTGACTTTGTGGAAATGTATGTCGGCGTTGGTGCGGCGCGCGTGCGCGATTTATTCGACACTGCAAAGCGCAATATGCCGTGTCTTGTGTTTATTGATGAAATCGATGCGGTGGGTAGACAGCGTGGCGCAGGACTCGGGAATACCAACGATGAGCGTGAGCAGACACTAAACCAGTTGCTAGTGCAAATGGATGGTTTTGAGTCGAGCGATGGTATTGTGGTAATTGCCGCGACCAACCGCCCTGATGTACTTGACCCTGCGCTACTTCGTGCTGGTAGGTTTGATAGGCGAATCGTTGTGAACAAGCCCGACCTTGAGGGTAGGATAAAGATACTCAAACTTTACGCTAAAAACAAACCATTTGCCGATGATATCGATTGGGAGGGTATTGCGCGCAGACTTCCAGGTGCGACTGGTGCTGATATTGAGAATATTTTGAATGAGGCTGCGATACTTGCTGCGCGTGAGAGCCGTAACCTAATTACTGAGACCGATATTTTCGAAAGTACGCTAAAAGTTGAAATGGGACCCTCTAAAAAGAATCGTAAAATCGATGAGGAGGACCGCAAAACTACCGCATACCACGAGGCTGGTCACGCTATAATTACGAGACTCAGTAAACACTACAAACTCGAGGTGCAAGAGGTTACGATTATACCTCGCGGGTTCTCGGGCGGTATGACTAGCCGCGTACCTGAAAAAGAGTATACCCAGCACACCAAAGAGGAATTGTATGACTACATTATTGGCGCTATGGGTGGCCGTGCTGCTGAAATTATAAAGTTCGGGCATGTCGCTACTGGCGCATCAAATGATATACAGGTCGCTACCGATGCTGCGCGCGATATGGTGACTAAGTACGGTATGAGCGAAGTATTAGGCCCTGTATGTTATGCGGAGGAGGGCGAAGTGTTCCTCGGCCGTGACTTCCAGCAGCGCTCTAATATTTCGGATGCTACTGCACGCATAATTGATGAGGAAATCAAACGCATCATTGATGACTGTGAGAAGCAGGCAATCGAGATTTTGAAGTCTAATGCATCAATTCTCGATGAAATGGCAAAAGTATTGATTGCGCGTGAGACTATTTACGCGGATGAAGTAGATGAGTTGCTCTCTGGTAAAACCGCTGATGAAGTTATTGCCGCTATGGATGAGCGTGAGAAACAGCGCAAGCAAAAGGACAAAGAGGCTCTTGAGCGCCGCGAGGCACAGAGGCGTAAGGAAGAGGCGGAAAAGCAGAAAATGCGCGACAGTCTCGAGGACACTTTATTATCTGCGTACACTGGCGTGAATAAAAATGCGACAACAAAGCAAACTAATACCGAGATAAAAATTCAACGCACTAGTCAAAACACCGAGACTGAGAATAAGCAAAGTGCTGAGAAAAAAGATACAAATGAAACCGATAGTACGAATAATGACACCGAGCCTAAAAAACCCGAGTAAAATCGGTTGACCAATTGTAAAAAATATGATACTATATTGATACTAAAATTATTACGAGGACTAAAATGGATCAAACAACAAAGATTACTAACAGGGTTTTGAGAAAAAGAAGGAATAGTATGATAGCCACTATTGTATGCTTATCTATTGTAGGTGTACTAATCTTGACTACCGTATTACTTGCCGTAATTCCTATTAACACGGGCGCTAGATTTAGTAGCGCTCCTGACTCAATTCACTTGCAAATAGGCTCCACACACTACTATGTGGAGAAAGATAACGAGGCGACTCGTGATGACTACAACAAGGTCTGGAATGCATACCTTGCTTCGGGCAATCCAACTGTAATTTCTACAATTTTTGGTGGATACGCAGGGAAAGGTATGGTTGCAGAGCATTCAAACTCGACCACATCGTTTTCTAGTCTTGAGAGCGATGACACCGCTTTTGTAATTGAGTTTTACTGGAAGGATAGGCAAACCATGGTGAATGGTAACGGTTCTACCTTTACCTATATGGCAGGTAACACCGAGGTTACTACTCCGACAACTTTCTTTGAGGCTCATTTTGTAGTGACTAATGAAAATGTAGTGCAGGACTCTAAAATTTTGTTGAGGACTACCGACACTCAGTCTGGCACACAGTTTTCATATACAGGGGTAGCAAATTACTACGGGCTTTACAACATTTTGAATCAAATGGTTGAGGATGACAAATTCGTACCAGGTAGTTAATAGTTGAAAGCACTCTTTTAGAAGTGCTTTTTTCTTGTCTAAATGTTGCAACTTTTCTATATATGTGATACAATAATCTATAATTATATAGGAGAAAATTATGTCAGTAGGCGAAAATAAGTTAGGTGGGTGGAATAAACTCTTAATCGGCTTGAGCATTGCCTTTTTCATACTCTTGATTTTTGGTATTACTTGCACAATCTCTGGCTATGTTTCCGCAAACAATGGGTTTAGAAATAGTGTGTTCGGTATGTCCGTAATGGAAATAAGCGATGACTCGAGTACGACTTATCCCTTTTATAGCAAGGTAATTGTCCACAACGCGAGCGTTGATGATGTGGAGGTCGGCGACTTTGTGGCATTTGGCTCGTTAAATTACTTTTTAACTAGCAATAATTTCGGCGAAGTTACCGCAATCAATGGCGACAGTGTTACAATCACTACCGAAAAGGATGGCAACACTCAAATAGTGAGCGCTGATAGTATCGCAGGCATACTAGGCACCACAAGTGCCGCTGCTTGCGGATTTGTGGAGTTTGTGCTGTCTGGGTGGACATTGTGGCTCTTTGTAATAATTCCGTGCGTTGCTCTGATTGCTATAATTTTGGTGTGGTTGTGGCAAAAACTCAGTGATAGCGAGGAAAATGTTGCCACATCGCAAAATGCCGAGAACGATACTGCTAAATCTAGTGCTGATTCTAGTACTATGGCGGAGCAAAATAATGAGGGTAGCGTTGATAAATCTGCTAGCAGTAACACAGAGAAAATCTCAACAGTAGAGGAAAAGACTTCGCAAAAACCCAAAAAATCATCAAAAAAAGCAAAAGCTGAAGCGCCTATTGAGAATATCGAGGCAGAGGCTTTGAAAAAAGATATTGAGCCGCAAACCGAGCAAGAGGGGCAGAGTAAAGTAGAGGAAACTATTAAAGATAATGCAGTGTCTGTTGCGAGTGAGGATAATAAAGATATTGAGAAACAACCTAAGTCGCGACAAAAAAGACAGGCAAAGCGCGATGATAACTATTTACTAGATTTGTCCGAGTCAAAGCGCAAAGAGGAAAAAATACCTAGGCTCAAAAAGGTGCCGATTGCACCACCAAAGGCAAAGAGGCAGGGCGATGACTATGTGTTTAGAAAGCAGCCCTCCACTGACACAAACACCCCAATCAAAGAAATGCTAGACAAAATTACAAACGAGGGTGACACAGGGAGTAAAGACAAGCAGGACTTGCTCGACAAAATGAAAAAACAATAGCGAACTTGGAGTACTAAAATTATGAAATTGACAATGTTTAGAGTGCAAAATTTCCGTTCTTTTATTGACAGCGGTTGGATTAAATGTCAAGATGTGACCGCAATTGCAGGAACAAATGAGGCGGGTAAGAGTAATTTATTAAAAGCACTATGGAAGTTAAAGCCCGCATTTCGTGCCGATAATAAAATTGTGCGCGGTGACTTACCTTTTGATAAGTATAATGTTATCATGGATAGCGAGAAAATGCCCGAATTTATAACGGCGCGCTTTAAATTGCGCCCGATTGATAAGGAGCAAATTTCAAAAAAATTCCCCAATATTCCACCATTTGATGTTGTGGAGGTGGGGAGGAGTTTGAGCGGAAACTATACCGTACGCTTCCCAATAAAGGTGCCACCAGAAATTTCTGAAAAACTCGCCGACTTTATTGTAAAGATTATGCCAGGGTTTATTTATTATAGCAATTACGGAAATCTCGATAGCAATATCTATTTGCCCCAAATGCTATCAAAGTTTAATAAATCAGGTATAAATGCAATTAGCCGGTCGAAGCGCAGAACTGTAAAATTACTGCTTATGTACATCGGTATTACGCCTGAAATGTTAGTTTGTGATGCCCCAGTACTCGAGGGTGCTTCCAAAAAAACTCTAAAACTAACAAAAGAGCAGTTGGAGGAGTTGGCGACCAAAAAAGAGCGCTATGCAAAACTCTTTAAAGAAGCAGGCGAGCGACTGACTCGTGAGTTTAACCAGTGGTGGAGGCAAGGGAAATATAAGTTTGAATTTGCCTTTGATGATGGAAACCTCACAATTTTCGTAACAGATAGCGATGGAGTACGCGCGCCACTTGATGCGCGTAGCGTGGGTATTCAATGGTTTTTATCCTTCTTTTTGGTGTTTACACTCGAGAGTCAATTGTTTTACAACAATACTGTAATGCTACTCGATGAGAGTGGTGCGACCCTTCACGGACTCGCGCAACAAGATTTAGTGCGCTTTTTTGATGAATTGTCCAAGACTAATCAAATTATCTATTCGACCCATAGCAGTTATATGTTGCCGACAGAACAGCTCAATCGTACTAAAATTGTCTACAAAGACACAAAGGGGCATAGCGTGGTCACAAACGATTTGAATGTCAAGACTGCCGCTAGCAAATCTGCGCTAGTTCCTATAAATACTGCGGTTAGTATGCAGATTTCGGAGAGCGTGCTAGAGGACAGTACTCCTGTGATTGTGGCGAGTGAGGCAGATAAACTTTACCTAAATTTTATTAAAACTTATCTTAATATGCAAGGGATGATTAACCTCAAATTTATGTCAAATCCGCTAATTTTTGTAAAAACTGGGCAAAATGGACTAGAGGGTACAGCACAAGTGTTGTCGAAAAACGGCAGCCTTCCAAAAGTTTTCTTAGAGGACAAGGGTGAAGCGGCGATTCTTGCAGATAGCCTAAAACAAGGAATGTATAGCGATAATACTGATAAAATAGTGACCCCCGCACTTTTAGGGCATTACAAAACAATCGAGGATTTGATTCCGTACGAGATTTTTGCGGTGTCTTGTGGAGATTATTTGGTCGACATCTATGGCAGTGAGTTCGCGATCAAAACTTCGCTACCATTTATTGAGCAACTCGAAAATACAAAGCGTGTAAAGCCGTTGCCTAGCGATTATCGTGAGAAAATGGCAGCATTAGCGACCCAATATATGGAAAAAAATATTAAACAGCGTAATTTAAAAAATGCTAGTAAGTTGTGGGAAAAACTGTTTGAACTTTTTGATTAAAACTATTTGCCGATTTAAGTAGCAGAGAGTACTGGGCTGGCGCAGTGCGTAGGCGCAGTGCGAAGCCGCACACGCAATAAGAAAGAACAAGTCGCATTAACAGTAAATACCACAAAGAAACAATAAAATAGTATAAAGCCGTATACGCGACATGGTGTTTTAAGCGGAATGAGGGGGCTGGCGCAAAACTATTCGTTTCTAATTGTAGTATACACCTAATTAATATCTTATAATATATAAAGCGGAATAGATTCTTCGTCTCAGGCTTCGTAAGCAGGGCTCAGAATGCCTTCCTGCTTGCAGGAAGTCTGGCGCAGAAACGCTTAGCAACAATTAAGAATGTTTACTTGCGCGCCAGCCAAAGTGCTTTATTAGTATCCTTTGGAAATAAGGCTATGCACTATTTTGTAGTTGGTATGATTAATAAACTTCTTGTTGCGTGTTCGGCTGGACATCGGCTGTGTACTGTGTACTCGTGGCAGTACCTAATATTTAGGGTCATCCTGAGTGTCGACCCGCGTTAGCCTCTTGACGAAGGATCTATTCCTCTTAAAATATAATATCGGAGGTGTATCCTCGCACCGAAGGATCTATTCCGCTTTAAACCTTCTCAAGCAAACCGCAAACAATCACCAAAAGTATGTAGCCTTATTCACATTATACAGGGGGTGCGGCTACGCACCGCCTACGCACCGCATCGATTCCTCTAAAAATATATTCAACTAATCACAAGCATTCATCAAAAGACACTGAGTATTTTTATACAAAAAATATTATAGTGAAAATATTGACATAAATTATTATTTATGATAAAATAAAACCTGTATCCGCTTAGGACAGGCTTTATTTTTTAAGTCGCTAGGTTTAATGTAATTTATCACGAAATTACAGTGTTTTAAATTTTATGATGTGCCAGTAGTTGTTTTACAAACACTAGGTAGCATTGTGCTATTTTAAATATTGCATGATAAAATTATAAGACACAGAACACTAGCGCGCCCAAACTAGCGAGATTGGAATGAGGAGGGAAAAGTATGTACGCTATTATCAAAACAGGTGGCAAGCAGTACAAGGTGCAAGAGGGCGATGAAATCCTCGTGGAGCGTCTCAATGCTGATGTTAATGCAAAAGTTACCTTTGAGCCTTTGATGATTGGTGATGAGAAGGGGAGCGTGTTTGGCACTCCTACTGTCGCAGGCGCAAGTGTAACCGCGACTGTTTTAGAACACGGTAAGGGCAAAAAAGTGCAGCTCGCCATTTACAAAAAGATGAATGGTCACCACCGTGCTCAAGGACACCGCCAGCCATATAGCAAGATTAAGATTGATGCTATAAAGAAATAAGCCTATTGAGGTTTAATTTATGACAAATATACAAGTTTTCAAAAAAGGCGATTTATACACCCGAATAGTTTGCGAAGGGCACACAGGATATGGAGTTGAAGGAGAGGACATTGTCTGCAGTGCGTTATCTAGCATTGTGCAGACTGCGGCCCTTGGTATGCTCACAGTTGCGTGTGCTGGTGTCGACATTATTAGGGATGATAAATCTGCATACTTGGAAATTATCGTACCGCTAGATTTATCGGATGAGACAATGCACGATGTGCAGGTGATTTTTGCTACAATGATGTGTGGAATCAGCGATTTATACAGCGAGTACAGCGATTTTATTGAATTGGAGGTCAACAATGTTTATTAATATTCAATTATTCGCCCACAAGAAAGGACAAGGCAGCAGTAAAAACGGTCGTGATAGTGAATCAAAGCGCTTGGGTGTAAAGCGCAGCGATGGCACCACCGTTCGTGCTGGTGAGATTATCGTTCGCCAACGCGGTACACAGGTTCACGCAGGGGCTAATGTTGGTTGCGGTAGAGACTACACTTTGTTTGCATTGACTGATGGAGTGGTGAAATTCTCTCGTAGCAAGCAGAACAAGAAAGTTGTTTCAATCGTGACAGAATAATATCTAAAGGCATCGCATTTGCGGTGTTTTTTATTTAAAATTCACATAATATGGTACTATGCAAAATTCGTAAATTGCGGTAAAACTTTGCGTAAAAGTATGCATAGTACCGCTTTTTTATTAAAAAAATCGCAAAATATAGGTACTATGCAACAGTTTTTGAGTTTTTTATTAAAAAGTGTAGTTGTGAATTTTTTTAATAATTTCCTTTGTGTTTTTGGGTGGTTTGTGATATAATTTTTTCATTCGATTTTGAAAATTTAGAGGGGTATAAATGAGTACTAATTTAATAAAGATTGCAAATTTTATGCAGAGGCTTGCGTATGATGCTGAGCGCATAGTTAGGAGACACAAGGTTAGCGCCGCCCATACTATGGATAAGGCTACAAAATTTGCGGGTCACGATATAGTCACTGACTTAGATTTAATGATTGAAAAGCACTGCATCGAAAAAATCAAGCGCAATTATCCGCAAGTCACAATCGTTAGTGAGGAGTTTAATAGCGACAGTGATTTGAGTAATGCGTGCTTTGTAATCGACCCAATCGATGGCACGAAAAACTTTTTTCACGGATTGCCGTTTTGGGGCTTTCAAATGGCATATGTCGAGAACGGGGAGACTGTGGCGAGCGTTATCTATTTACCAGTGTTGCATTATTTTGTAAAAGCGGTTAAGGGGCACGGCACCTTGGTAAACGGGAAAAAGGCGACTGTTTCTCCGACCCCCTTAGAGCATTCTTTGTGGCTGGTCGATGGAAATAAAGTCAGAGACATAATCTGGCGCGACCTTTACCGCGACTCTTTGGGCGCTAGGAGTTTGGGGTGCAGTTCGGTGACTTACACCTTTTTACTCGCGGGCAAGATTAGTGGAATCATAAACCGCACGGCGCCTGTATGGGATGTGCTACCAGGCTTTTTTGCTTGCCAAAATGCAGGGTTAAGTTGTATGAGACTAAAGAACGGCATTCAAATCGCCACCACATCGCAGGGGCTACTTGACTACGCTAGTAAAAAACTCGACATACCGCTCGACCCCGCAGAAGCGCAAAAGTGAAATAGAATGCAATTTGAAGTTTTGAGTGAAATATATATAGGAGTGTAAATGGAATACAAAGTAGATAAGGATAAAATAATTTTAACCAATGCCGACACTTTCACCCCAGAGGGTGTGTTGGCGAGCGGTCAGGTTTTTCGTTTCGGCAAGGAAAATGACACTTGGTGGATCATTTCTGGGGACAATCGCGCCGAAATCAGCGAGATAACCCCCAAAAATTACATAATTCGCACCCAAAACCCAAATTTCTTTGTAAAATATTTTGATTTTGACACAAATTATGATATGATACTATCAAGGCTGAGAAAATTTGAGGTATTGAGGCCCGCCCTCGACTACGGTCGCGGGGTGAGGCTGCTCCGCCAGCCACTGTTTGAGGTGATTGTATCCTTTATAATCTCCGCAAATAACAACATTCCGCGTATTCAAAGTAGCCTAAACAAAATCGCCGAGGCTTTTGGAGAGCGGCGCCCGTGGGGGTATGCTTTTCCTAGCGTTGAGGCGCTTTCGAGGGCTACTGTTAGCGACTTTGCCCGCTTTGGTTGTGGGTATCGGAGTCCGTACCTAGTCGACACGATATCGAGGCTAAAGGACTCTGCGCTGCTTGCAGAGTTGCCGACAATGGACACCGCAAATGCGCGGAAAGCACTGCTAAATCTAAAGGGCGTGGGACCCAAGGTCGCTGACTGCATTTTGCTGTTCGGGCTGGGGAAGTACGATGTGTTCCCAGTCGATACATGGATAGACAAGGTCTACCGCGAGGACTTTCGAGGGACAGAGACAAATAGGCAGCGCATTGCCGACTACTTTGTCTCGACATTCAAGGCCGACAGTGGCTATTGCCAGCAATACCTCTTTTACTACAAGCGCAAAAATATCACATTGATTTAAGGAGAAAATTATGCAAATCGCACTTTTAATCGACATTGACAATGCAAAGGTAAGTCTGCCCGTGTTCAAGGACATTATCGAGCAGGTGAGCAAGACTGGGAAACTCGCCTACTGCAAGGTATATGGCTTCAACGAGCGCAAGCACATTAAATTTGATGAGGTGATTGAGAAATACGGCTTTGAGAGTACTCCCACTATGCGCTATAAAAAGCGCGCGAAGTCGCAGCTCGACTCCCGTATTATTATTGATGCCGTAAATCTGGTACACACAAAACCCTTTATCGATGCCTATGCAATAGTCGCAGGCGATGGGGATTTGGTGCCGCTGCTCGCTTTCCTAAGAGCAAATGGAAAGCAACTCTTGACAGTCGCTACCGAGACCACCGATGGAAACGACCATATGTACGACCAGAAAATTCAACTCAATGTCCACTATGCAAAACCTAGCAAACTCTCGAAAATGGAACTATCCGACCGCCTGCGCGCGATTTCGGAGCGTAGTAGCGCCGCAATGCTCGGGGATGATGACAAGGCTATGCAGGAGCGCCAGGCACTCGTTGGCGAAATTGAGGACATTCTCGCATCCAAGGGCGATGATGTCGATGAGGAGGAAGAGGATCTGTACTCGAGCCTCGAGGACTTGTTATCTATTCTTAAATAATTTAACACCTTAAATGTAGTATAAATTATGCTCATGATTTATATCAACAAAACTTTTATGCTTAAGATATATAAACTACGAGCTGTTTTCTTAAGATATATAAATTACAAAATGTTTTAGGCTTAATGCTTTATATAAACTATGAAATAATTGATGCTTAAGATATTGTATAAACTATTATTGTATAAACTACGAAATGTTTATTGAAACTACGAAAGTTAAACAACCAAACTACAAAAATGTTTACTATAAGTAAAAACCTAGCACGCGCTAGGTTTTTTGTATTAGGTCATCCTGAGCCTCGACCCGCGCAAGCCCCTTGACGAAGGATCTATTCCTCTTAAAAATCTCGGGTTACAACTAAAAAATAAGAGGATGATGCTGGGCTGGCGCAAAACTATTCGTTTCTTATCGTGCTAAGTACTCTTGCGCCAGACTTCCCGCGAGCGGGAAGGCATCCTGAGTGTCGACCCGCAGCGCCTTCAGACGAAGGATCTATTCCTCTTTAAACCTCCTCCAGCAAACCGCAAACAATCACTCAAAGCGCGTAACCTTATTTACATTATACCGGGAGTGCGCCCACGCACCGAAGGATCTATTCCTCTTAAAACATTCTAAACTAACCGTAGGCAACCATTCAAAGCGAATAGCCTTACTTAATATGTATATATTGCGTGTGCGCCTTCGCACTGCGCCCACGCACCGCATCTATTCTACTTAATTACTTTTATTGAGCCGGGCTCTCTGCACCGCATCTAATCATATTAAATCTCCAGCAACTCGGAGGCGGTGATACGCAAAACCTCGCACAGTAGCCGAATATCCTCAATACATGGCTGAGACCTGCCTTGCTCCCAGTTGCTAATGGTGTACGCAGGCACTCCCATTTTCTTAGCAAGGTCGGCTTGCGATAAATAGCAAAGTAGCCGTATTTGTCTTAATTTTTTACCAAAATTGTATGTCTCCATATATTCATTTTACCCGTTTCTAGCAAATTTTGTACCAAAATAGCAATTTTTGCTACAAAATAGCAAAAATTGCTTGACTTCGATTAATTTTTTAATTATAGTTTTAGTGTAGCATATCGAAAAGAATTTAAAATTGTACTTAATACGCTTGCTAATTTACTTATTTTAATTCATTTGCTAAACACTTTTTTATGTTGTAAATTTTATATAGTTTAAATAGGAGTTAGCGAAGTTGCATAGTTTACACAGCGGTGGTTGTTGCATAGTGTTAAAGCATTAGTGCATTAACGCCTAGTACAGCAGATTATGATTGTGCGCCTTGCTAGCAGCGTAGACTTTACATTATTTTACAAAGCGTTAAATAGCGTTTGCAAAGCAAATAGTTTGACTTATATAGATAATCTATATAAAATTATATTATAAAAATGTAAAATTGACTAAAACTATATTTAAATTTAAAATTTTCAATCATATAAAAATGGGGGAGTTTTATGCCAAAGAAAGTGATATTTCGAAATTGGCTTGTCGTTTTCGGGGTAATTTTGCTAGTATGTTTGCTTGCTCCCTCTATAAATTTTGCAATCAATCGCACCCCAGTGGATGCGTTTAAGAGCGTTGATGACTCAAACGCAGTCGTGGTCGGCGATATTTGGAATAGTAGTGTAAAGGGATTTGATGCTACAAATTTTAATAAATTATTGAGTTATATATCTAGTAACGGTACTATAAACGGCGTTAACACCAATGAACAAACCGCCCAAGATATTCGTAATTACACCTACGGCGGAAAGGCTAGCGGCAAGTCTGTTGTCGTGACCATAGGCGACTACGATTGGCAAGTTGTATACCTAACTCGTAAAAACAACACCAGTGGCGACCGTATCGCGACCCTCTTAATGGTCAACAACGATGGCTCCGCTAGATACGGTAGCAGCAGTTCATATTATGGTACAAACAGTTTTACCAGCGGTTTTCCTACCAGTATGTATGGTACTAGTCACATACGCGCTGTTACTCTAAACAATGGAGGTCGATACATCAATATTACCAGCAACTCTAATCCTACTACTACGACCACTGCTAACAAGTCCTCATCACACAAATACGCTCTATATACTGTAGCCTCTCAAGGGTTAACACAATACTTAGTACAACCACAAGAAGTATGGTATCAAACCCAAGCCCAATTAACTGGTAGTAACAACCCTATAAATTATACTCTAAACAACGAGTCACTCTCTACGACTATAAACACAGGTTGGTATAACAATAGTGCCTCAAGTTATTCATACCAAGGCAAAGACTACTATACCGAGTGGGGTGATGACTATTTATGGTTCCTCTAATTGGTGGTCCCGTTCCGGTCTCTACTCTCCTTCGTACCGTGTCTACTCCCTGCTTTCTAGCGGTTCCGGCTATTATTACAACTCTGTGAGCAATGGCAACGGCGTCCGCCCCGCGCTTCACTTAAATCTTGACAAAGCATCAACTAATTTAGCATATGAAATAACAGCACTTTCTAATAATGACTCCTACGGCACAGTCTCAGGTAGTGGTACATATCGTAATGGCACCTCCGCCACACTCACTGCTACCGCAAACTCAGGGTATAAGTTTTTAGGTTGGGATACAAACGGAGACAATACCCCCGATATCACTGCAAACCCACACACTTTCACCGTTTCAGGTGATGCCACTTTTACAGCAATTTTCGAAATAATACCTATTAATGTGCTAATTCGCACCAATGACCCAAATCTCGGTAAAATCATAGTAAATGGGCAAGTGGTGGACTCTGCACAATTCCAACAAGCGGAAGGCACGCAAATCACCGAATTAATGGCGCTCACCACCTCGGGCAGTGCCTTTCTCTACTGGCTCGATGAGGCGACAGAGACAATGTACACCGATAACCCTCTAAACTACACCGTAGGCAGTGAGGACACCACACTAACGGCTGTATTCTCAAGCGCCTTAATGGATGGAATAGCGGTAGCCGCGCAGAACGGCGGGGAAGCCCGAATTTCGGGCTACGATGATGATATGACCACCGTTCATTTGACCGCGGTCGC
>CASEHF010000033.1 GCA_949287685.1 uncultured Christensenella sp.
GGTCGTTTGCCCGAGTTACTCCCTAGAGTCTAGTCGGACAAGTATAGAGGTTGCAAAATCTCCTCGCGTGTACGCGGCACTTGGCATTCATCCCGAAAATGCAACCGAGTGGAATGCTGATACTGAGAAGTTTTTGCGCGCCCACTTAAACGAAAATAAAGTCGTGGCTGTCGGCGAGATTGGGCTTGACTACCACTACGGCACTGACAACAAGGACTTACAGTACGAGGTTTGCGTTCACCAAATGAAACTTGCGTGCGAGTTCAATCTGCCTATAATCTTTCATGTGCGCGATGCGTGGGAGGACTTCTTTAGACTTGTTATCGAACATCGCGATTTGATTGTGCGTGGAGTGGTGCATTGCTTTGAGGGGGATAGTGAAATTGCTAAAAGGCTCCTCGACTTGGGGCTTTATATTTCGGTTACGGGGTTGGTTACATTCAAGCACCGCGATGCCCTGCGCGAGGCGGTGAGGTTGATACCTCTTGATAGGCTTATGGTGGAAACGGATGCGCCGTACCTTGCCCCCGAACCTCACCGTGGCGAGTTAAATCGCCCCGAATTTGTGAGTTTTGTCGCTGACAAGGTAGCAGAAATCAAGGGTAAAACGCCCCTAGAAATTGATGAAGCGACCACAAGGACCGCATACGCTTTTTTTGACAAAATGCAAAAAATTTAATAAAATTTGCACTTTTTATATAAAAAACGCGAAATTTAACGAAAAATGGAGTGATTTCAGTGGAAAAATTTAATTTTAAAAAGAAATACGGACAAAATTTTTTGACCGATACAAATCTCTTACGCGCAATCGTTAGCGATGCGGGGGTGGGGGCAAGGGACAATGTTTTGGAAATTGGCGCAGGGGCGGGAGCGCTCACGACCCAGTTAGCCGAGGCGACAAGTGGGAAAATTGTCAGTGTTGAAATTGATAGGGAATTGCAGCCGATTTTGGAAAAAAATCTAGGAGCATACCCGAATATTCAACTTGTGTTCGGTGATATTTTAAAAATTGCGCCCGAGGAAATCGCTGCTCGGTTTAATAACGAGCCTTTTCGTGTTGTGGCAAATCTACCATATTATATAAGCACGCCAATTATTTTTTATTTAATTGAGAGCGGGCTAGCAATAAAAAGCATTACTGTAATGCTCCAGCAAGAACTTGTAGACAGAATTGTCGCCGTGCCGAACACAAAGGACTATGGCGGGATTTCGGTAATTTTAGGACTGTATGGTCGGGTGACAAAGACCCGTGATGTGCCGCGGACCTTGTTTACGCCTCAGCCAAATGTAGACAGCAGCATTTTGTCTATTGAGATTTTTCCTGATAGGCAAGAGGGTATTGTCGAGATTTCAAAAGTCGTGAAAATGTGCTTTAGTATGCGTAGGAAAACGCTTTCAAACAACCTAGTCCACGGGCTAGGTGTCCCGCGAGCGGAGGTTGATAAGGTGCTAACTGAGTGCGGTATTGAGCCGAGCGCGCGTGCCGAGAGCCTTTTGAGGGAAAAATACATAGCACTTACCACTGCTTTAAAAAATGCAAAATTTATATAAATTAAGTTATATTTAATAAAAAATCGCAAAAAAGCGCCAAAATTATCAAAATTTGGTGCTTTTTCGTTTTAAAAACAAATATTTTTTGAAACTTTTATCAAAGCAAATAATATATAATATAAAAGGAAGGGAGATATTATGGTAACTAGAAATATTATAATTACACAAATTGCTGATTACAAGAATCCAGCGCCGAAGTCTATTCGGGGCTTGTTAGCGCTTTCGGGGCAAACGAACCTTACGGGATTTTTGCGTGTGTTTAATGTCCCAGAGGAAGCCTTGCCACTGAGTATGGCGATTAAAATCGGCGACAAAAAATATGTCTATACTGATATCGAAACGCCTGAGGACTACACCTTTAAGGTAGTGAACGCGCCCAACACAGGTAATATTATTGCAGTGCTAGCGTTCATTAAAAATGGCTATGTGCAGGGTGTCGCTTGTGGGCAAAATGCAGGCTTTAATCAAACATATGATGACCTTTTTGAGGAACTTAACGATGCGGACCTTGATGCTCTTATAGACAACGAACTTGATACCGAAGACCTTCGCACTCTTGCAGAGCAAGATGTTGAGCCCGCTCCACAACCAAAACCCGATGCGATTGAGGGCAATTTTTACTCTCTTATTCAGCCCCAACTTGATGAACTTTTTGCGCGATTCCCGCACTTTCGCGAACTCGAGGACTTAGTGAAAAACACCGAGTGGGTAAAGGTAAATTACTCCGATGATGGTAGCCAGCATTATATTTTGGGGAAACTATATGATGGCGGGGTAGTCACACATCTTTGTTATGGTATTCCAGCACCTTCGCGGTCGACAGCACCGCCACCGAGCCTTGTCGACTACTGTCAGTGGTTGCCGCTTAGCGTGGCTGCTCCAGATGGCGAAGGGTATTGGGTAATGTACCAAAATGCCGAAACAGGCGAGAATGTCCGCCTTTAGCTTTGATAATATTTGTGACTAAAATTAATTTTATATTTGGGGTCATCCTAAAAATTCTTGGGTTACAACTTAAAAAATAAGAGGCATAGGGGCTGGCGCGAGAGTATGTGTTTCTAATTGTAGTAAACACTTGCGCGCCAGACTTCCCGTAAACGGGAAGGCATCCTGAGTGTCGACCCTCGTAGCCCCTTGTATCTCAGCGTAGAGTGAAAAGTACCATTAGGAACACCTAGCAATACGCTGCCCGAAGGATCTATTCCTCTTAATTACTTTTATTGAGCCGCGCGCTCTCCGCGCCGAAGGATCTATTCCTCTTAAAAATTCTAAATTAACTGTAGACAACATTAAGAGCGAATTGCCTTACTTAATATGTATATATCGCGTGTGCGGCTACGCACCGCCTCCGCACTGCGACTACGCACCACATCTAATCCGCTTAAAAATCACCAAACAAACCACAAGCAATCATTCAAAGGGTGCAATCCTTACTTTCACAGTACTATGCAAGCGTTTTTGCGCAGAGTTTTGCGCTAAAAATCGACTAACTACTGCATAGTATTTGTATTTTCGCGAATGCGCTTTATGGTAGCATAATGTTCATTTAGGCGCCGTTGTGTTTCTATGTAGTTTTGTCTATCTAGGACATTTTCCAATTTAGGTGCGGGCGGCGGTGCTTGGTTAGCGGTTACATTGTTGCCTTTAAACAAACTATTTAGGTTTAGTTTTGGTAAAATTTGCAATAATTTATTTAAGTCAAAGGGTGTAGTGGTATTCTCGGGGATTACTGTAGGTGTAAAGGCGTTATCATCAAACCTTTTCATAGAAATTTTTCCTTTTATTCTCTATTAAATAATTGACTAAATGGCTATTTAATGATATTATATGTAAATCTAAAATGTATTGTGTGCGAGGCAACTGGCACCGATTCGACTAAATAAGGAGAATACTAGATGACAACTTCAAAATCTATCAAAACTATTGCGCTGTGTGCGTTAATGCTTTTAGTGGTTATGTTTGGCTTTGCTGCTTGTGGCGGGCTTTCTAGATTGACTGATAACCCTGACACTAATGATGTCGTGACTGGTAACGGTGGAATCGCCGTGCAGAAGGGCGACTATCTCTACTTTACAAACGGCTATATTAACACCGCCGATGTTGGCGATACAAACGAGTATGGAAATATCGATGTGTCCGCCATTTACCGTGTAAAATTTACCGACGGCAGAGTGGTAGAGAAAAATGTCGAGTACAACGATGAGGGCGTGAAAAAGGTCGACAAGACTCAGGCGTTAAACGATATCGAAATTATTGTACCAAAGGTTGCAGGATTTGAGTATAGCGACTTGTATATCTTTGGCGACTATATTTACTACACGACCCCCAACCACTTAAAGGACCGCGAGCAGACCGTACTATCGAATCAGTTAAACTTCTACCGCACTAGACTTGACCGCTCTGGTGGAAACGAGCTTTTGTACACTTCACTCGCTGATAACACTTCGGTTTCAATGACTATGTACGCGATTGATGGCGTGGTTTACCAAGTTATTTTGGATGACCAAACCCTAACCATTATTTCGATTGATGAGAACAACCGTGTGACTAAGACCGAGGTTTCGGACACTGTAAACGATGCTTCTATGCCGAAGTACGCAAACAGTACTGACACGATCAATGCAATTGATTACAAGATTTACTACACTGAGCCAATGGAGAATGATGGCGTTGGTTCTGTATTAAAGGCTTTTGACCTAACTACGGGCGAGTCAACTACGATTTACAATAACTATGGCGAGACCTATGTGGTAATCGGGACTCGTGGAAACTACTTATACTTTACCTTGGCGACTCAGGACAACCCTGGTAGTAGCGCATACATTTGGGCTGTAGAGAACGGCAACTTTAATAACAAAGTGCAGATTTCTGACCGCCCAGTTAGCGACAGCGGAATCACTGCATACACGCTTCCTTCACAGGAAAATAAACTCTCGATTCTCTATACTGATGGTACAAACACTTACTATAAGCGCGCAGGCGCTGATGCGATCGTTGTTGCTAACAGTGATATTTTGACCAATGTAGTAGCAGTTCAAGGCGACACCATTTACTACATTGCTAACAGTACATTAAATAGTTTGGTGTACACTAGCGCTGGAAATACCGCTAAAAGTTCGTTGATTCCTACCAGCGACACTCCGAAGTCGGACATCGCGAAAAACTTCGATGTTGATGGCAGCCGCGTGTTCTACTTTGTTCAGTACACTGAAAACTACTATATGCACTACGCAGACTCTAAGGTTACAGACCTCGACACAAACGAGGCGCCATACAGCCATTTTATCGGTAGCCTAATCGAGGCAGATTACCTCAATGTCGATGAGGATGGAAACCTTGTAGAAGACACTGAATCAACTTCATAGTTATCAAGTCTTACTTTGGCAAATTTGTTTGCTTACGTTTATAAGTACTGGTACCGGCTAAAATCTTTGCTTTTCGAATGTAGTATTATCACACACGAATTCTGTGTATTTTAAATATAAATCAGTCGATTACGTGTAATTCATTATCGGCTGTTTTTTTATTTTGTTGTCAATTAATAAAAAACAACTTTTACTTGTCGCAATACTATTGACTAAATGCCATTTCAAAAGTATGCTATTAAAAAAGGCAAGGTTAGGGATGAAAACAAAATATTGGCTACAAGCCCCTCAGTTTTTGGGGATGTTAATTTGCGTTATATTTTGCACTTGCTTTTTTGATAGTAGCAATAGTCGAAACTATTTTTAATAGTTCTTTTTGGATAATTATTGTTTTTGCGGTTGTTTTGTTAGGATGTGCAATCTTTATCTTATTTTACAATAAAACCTGTCTATCGCGAATCGAGTTTACTGGTGAGGGAATAAAGTGGACTTGGCTAAATAAAACCGAATTTATCAAGTGGTCCCAATTTTACGATGCACGAATGTTGCCAAACGGTTGGGGATTTCCATTATTAAGGCTAGTTTATGGCAACGAAAAATACCTTGATATTTTTATTTCCACTCGCAAAATGTACGAGGCCTTAGTCGCAAACTGCACCAACGGCAATCTTCGCTTCACAATCGAAAACTTAAAATTTTTAGATCCTGCCCGTCGTCCCCGCAAAAAAGACAAACAGCAATAAAACAGCACTGCATTTTTTGATAGTTTTATTAGCAAATTTATTAAATCAATAATTCAACCTATACGCATACAAAAAAATTGCGAACTCTACGGTTCGTGGGAGTATTTTATAAAAAAATTATGGTATAATGTGCTTGTAAAAAAGGAGGTGTTGATAGTTATGGATTTACAAGCGACAGGGAAATTTATAAAAGAACGGCGTAAAGCAAAAGGCTTGACACAGTCAAAACTTGCAGAAAAACTTGGTGTAAGTGAAAAAACGATATCGAAATGGGAGTGTGGCAACGGCTTTCCTGATGTGTCCATTATGCTTCCTCTTTGCGAGGTGCTTGAAATTTCAGCAAACGAACTTTTATCAGGCAAAACCTTAGCAATTGATGAGTATAAACAGCAAGCGGAAGAAAATTTAATAAAATTAAAGTCTGAGCAGGAACGTGGTCACAAGTTTTTGTTGACACTTGAAAATGTCCTTGGTTATATGGCTTGCGTACTTTGCTTTACACTTATATTTGTGGCGGCGTTTGTTGATTTACCGATATGGGCACGCATTTTATTAATTGTAGTTGGGTTAATTCACCTTGTTGTTGCTATACATTTTTGTTTAGTAATCGAAAGAGATGCTGGTTACTACGAATGTCAGCATTGCCATAATAAGTATATTCCAACATACAAGCAAGTTTTGTTTGCAATGCACTATGGGAGAACGCGCTATATGAAGTGCCCAAACTGCAATAAAAAATCGTGGCAAAAGAAGGTAATCAAATAGCAGTTTTAAGTTTTTGGGTAACATTCGGCAAATTTTTTACCAAACAATAAATTTTTAAATAGAAGGACTAAAAAATTTTAAATTATATAGTTTTTTATATTAAAATCACAAAAAAAGGTGAATTTTAGTAATTTAAATAGGCTAGTGCCTATTTATTTTTATTTATAAATATGTGCGCTTAATTTTGAGTAAAATGTTCTATTGATAAATTCTTCCGCATACAATATCGCAAGTAATCTAGTAAAGGAGAAGGTTATGAACTCTTATAATATATATCAAGACATTGCCACGCGTACCAAGGGCGATTTGTATGTCGGTGTCGTAGGTCCCGTGCGTGTTGGAAAGTCTACTTTTATCACTAAATTTATGGAGCAATTCGTTTTGCCGAATATTACCGAGGAAACTTTGCGCGCGTGTGCTTTGGATGAGTTGCCACAGAGTGCCGATGGTAGTACGATTATGACTACACAACCCAAATTTGTGCCTGCCCAAAGCGTGCGAGTCGACCTCGGGAATAATGTGCTCGCTAATGTGCGGATGATAGATTGCGTTGGTTATTTGGTCGCTGGCGCTCAAGGGCACATCGCTCCCGATGGCAAGGCTCGTATGGTCAAAACACCTTGGAGCGAAAACGAAATGCCGTTTGAGGAGGCTGCCGAACTTGGAACAAAGCGAGTCGTGACCGAGCACTGCAATGTGGCAATTTTGCTGACCACCGATGGCAGTTTTGGTGAAATTCCTCGCGAAAACTATGTGCCCGCCGAGGAACGCCTTGTTCGCGAACTTCGAAGTAATAACAAGCCTTTTGTCGTGGTCATAAATAGCGCACACCCTCGGTCTAGTGAAACAAAGGAACTCGTGTCCGCTCTCGAAAATAAATATAGCGTAGGGGTGCTCGCGCTCGATGCTAGCAAACTCGACCAAAAAGATGTCGCGAACACTTTTAACAAAATTTTACAGGAATTTCCAATTGTTAGTGTCGAACTCAATATGCCGCAGTGGATAACGGCACTTCCTTTTGACAATGAAATTATCACCGAAATCACAGAGGAGTTAAAACGCGTTAGCGACAATGTTACAAAAATCGGCGAGTTTGATAAAGGGGCTGTGTTGTTTGAAAGTAGCGAGCATTTTGAACCCACGGTTTTGAATTCTGTCGAAATGGGTGAGGGGCGCATTTTATATGACTTGACTCCCAAAGAGGGACTCTTTTACCAGGTGCTGAGTATGCAATGCGGTATGGCGATTAATAGCGACTTTGAACTTATAGCGCAAATAAAATCGTTAGCCAACGCAAAACTTCACTATGATAAACTAAAGGGAGCGCTAGAGCAGGTTAGCGAGACTGGTTATGGTGTGGTCGAGCCTAGTTTGGATGAGTTGACCTTGGATGAACCTCAAATTGTAAAACAAGGGTCAAACCGCTACGGCGTTAAAATTAGAGCCACTGCGCCAAGTTTGCACATAATGCGTGTAGATTTAGAGACTGAAATCAATCCGCTCGTGGGTACTGAGCAGCAATCTCAAGACTTGGTAAACTACCTAAACACTCAGAGCGAGTCCAATCCCAAGGCTGTGTGGGATACAAATATGTTCGGCAAAACTATGCACGAGTTAATGAGTGATGGAATCTCTAACAAATTAAATGCAATGCCGGTCGAGGCACAAAAGAAAATGCGAAAGGCACTGTCGCGTATCGTAAACGAAGGTCGAGGTGGTATAATCTGTATATTGCTTTAGGGGCAAACTTCTAGTTTTTGCAATACGAGAGGTGAGTGTAAATTAACGAAAAATCTATGATTAATCATTAAAAACTAATGCATAGTACTATTAAAACCGTGTAAAAATGACTAAAAAACGCTAGTTTTTAAAAAATACAAGTAAAATTATTCAAAAGTGTGTTACTTTACTTTCAAAATATTGAAGTAGAGTAATGCACTTTTATTGTTAATTTTATAAAATATTTTGTTTAAAAAATTCTATTATTTTAAAAATTGGATAGGAGAGTTATTTTGTATTTTAATAAGTATTTTAGTTTTTATTCTTACGCGCTAGTCTATGGAAACTATTAAAAATTTTCCTCTAGCAACCTCTAGTATTTATGTGATACGAATGTAAAATAAATTTTATAAAAATTTTAGTTGGTTTTATTGTTTGACATCTATTCATTTTTTAGGTTATACTAAATGTAGTTTTTTGTAGAATTTATATCGAGAATGTGGCTTTACAAAAGGCTAAAAATACTAGGGAGGAAATGTCGGAAATGACAAAGAAGTTTTTGGTTGCATCTATAGTGAGCGCAAGTTTATTGTTTATTGGCTTTTTGATTGTGGCGATAGTTTTGGCGACTGTAGGCTATGCACCTCTTGGAGTAGATACCGCGGTCGCTAACTGGGCGTATAGTGTGCGCGGTGAAGAGGGTGGGGCGACATATTGGTTTTTTAGAATTATCACCGAGTTTGGGTACACTTATTTCTGCATAGCAATAATTTTAATAATGGGAATTATTTGGCGATTTAGGAGCAAAACTTGGTTTTTTGCTGGCACGATACTTATTTCTTGGGTGTTACAGCAGATTGTAAAGGCGATTGTCGACCGCCCACGCCCCGATGAGGCAATGTGGTGGATGACCGAGACATCATCGAGTTTCCCGAGCGGGCACTCAATCACAGTTGCGTGCGTGTTTGTCTTACTCGCGTACTTCATTATTTCATCGCCCACGGTAAAACTTTGGGTAAAGTGGTTGATAGGCGTACTCTCTACCGCCGCAATAGTATTAGTTCCTATTAGCCGAATTATTTTAGGCGTGCATTATTTTACCGATGTGGTCGCTGGTGTGTTTTTCGGCGCGTTTGTTGCAGTACTCGGTATTATCGCTTACAATCTCTTTCTGTATTTTCGCGACCGCCAAAAATTAAAAGTTGCCCAAGCAAAAGAGCAAAATGCTACTGATTTGGAAAACCCAAATAAAAGTAGTTAAAAATATTTAATTAGATTATTTAATTAAATGTAACGGCAATATAGAGCCTAATAAAAACGGTTAAAAATGAATAATTTAGTCACTTGAAGATATTTCACAAATAATTTAGTTATTTTTCACCACAAAGACATTTTTTGCATACTCTATAATGTACGGGCAAATCTTATGGAGGTAACAAAAAATGTCTTTTTTCTCTGGAGTTAGGACAGAGCAGATGCCTGGGCCAATTAACGGCAACCCGACTCGCGGGCTATGTGAAAAAGTCTGTATACAAGTAAAGAAAGTCTTTGATGCGTGCCTAAAACAGCAACACATCACCGACACTCAAGTAGCATTGACTTCATTCACGCCAGCGAGTCCTACAGCGCCACTCACTTTTGTGTCTGGTGGGTCTAGCACGACAATTGCGCCGACACTTAGCAATCTAACGGTAACTAGATTCGATGACCGCCCAAACTTTGCGCATGTATCCGCAACTGCAAATATACCGATTGAAATCGTGTATACCGATGCAAACAATGTCCAAGGGGTGGCTACTGGTACAATCGCACTGCCTCAAGATGTAGTGTTGTTTCTACCACAACCCTCTATTATACCTTATCAGGTTGAAGTGGTCGCTAGCGCAATCCTTGCTCAAGCCACAATTACAGACAGCGTAGCAACGGTCGAGGGCTGCGTGATGATTATTATCAAAATTGTCGCCGAGACAGAGTTGCTAGTGCCGAGTTACGGCTACTGCCAGATCCCGCAGTGTCAAGAATTCTCGACAAATGTCTGCCAAGGCTTCTTTGAAATGCCATTATTCCCATCGACAAACCCAATTAATCTAAGCAATATTAATGTAAACAATACGGGAAATAATGGTAACCTAATTTAGAAAAACCATAAGATTTATCTCTACTGCCGAAAAACGCGTTTTTACGCAAAAAAATCGCAAAAATTCACCTATAAAGTGTAATTTTAGCCCAAAATTTAATAAATTTATATGATTTTTAGTAAAAATTACGAATAAATTTACGAAAACTTATTAAAAATCGTAAAAAAACGCTATTTTTTGTGCAAAAATCATATAAAAAGTGGAATTTTTGTTAAAAATATAAAAGCGATTTTATAATTATGGCGTTCGCGCGATATTTATACTAAATGAAATTTACGATAAAAACGCACAAAGTACCTTTCGGTAAATTTGGGAATGAGTATTGTCTCATTCCTTTTTCGTTTAATTAAATTTAAGTAATGGTGATTGTGAGTTGTGCTATTTTTCATTAATTCAATGTCTATTAAGTGTGTCTACCTAATATATAAAAACACTTGCAAATTGGACTAAAAAACTTTATAATATTAATAGGAGAGAAAATTATGAAAGTATTTGCAATAGGGGACACACACCTATCGACTACGGTTGAGAAGCCTATGGACATTTTTGGCCCTGGGTGGGAGAACCACTTTGAGCGCATTTGTGCTGACTGGAATGAAAGGGTAGCGGAGGATGATTTGGTACTTATACCTGGAGACATTAGTTGGGGAATGCAACTAGAGGAGGCAGTGCCTGACCTCGATTTAATCGCTGCCTTAAAGGGCAAGAAAATTATCACCCGCGGCAATCACGACTATTGGTGGAAATCAATTACCGCTGTTCGCTCCGTGCTGAAGCCTAATATGTACGCTTTGCAAAATGATGCTATTCGGTTTGAAGGCGTGGTCGTGTGCGGTACTCGTGGGTGGACAGTCCCTGAAAAGAATTTCAAGGATGCCGATGATGAAAAAATCTACAAGCGTGAACTCATTAGATTGGAGTTGGGGCTCCAGGCAATGGACAAACTCTATAACCCTGGCGATAAAAAAATCGTGATGATACACTACCCGCCATTTAATGCTAAAATGCAGCCTTCGGATTTTACCCGCCTTTGTGAACAGTACGGCGTAAATTATGTAGTCTATGGCCACCTGCACGGAAAAAATTGCCGAGTAAAGCACGAACTCATCCAAAACGACATAAAGTACCTATTGACTAGTTGCGACCAAGTGTGTTGCAAACTTGTTGAAGTTTGCGACACACTGCAGCCAGAATGAGCGCAGCGCATTCTGTCGCTGAAACAGTAAACTTGTTGAAGTTTGCGACACACTGCAGCC
>CASEHF010000034.1 GCA_949287685.1 uncultured Christensenella sp.
GTAGAGTGAAAGGTGCCATTAGGAATACTTAGCAATACGCTGCCCGAAGGATCTATTCCGCTTTAAGTGGCAGAGAGTACTGGGCTGGCGCGAGAGTATGCTTTTCTAATTGTAGTGGTCATTCACGCGCCAGACTTCCCGCGAGCGGGAAGGCATCCTGAGTGTCGACCCGCAGCGCCTTTAGACGAAGGATCTATTCCGCTTAAAAAATCCCCAATCTATCGTAGACAAGTATTTAAAGTGAGTAGTCGTACTATATCTATCTATCGGCAGTGCGCCCACGCACCGCATCTATTCCTCTTAAAACAACATAAATCAATCGCAAACAATCATCCAAAATGCGTAGCTTTATTTAATATGTATATATCGCGTGTGCGGCTACGCACTGTGTCCACGCACCGCATCTATTCCGCTTCACTTTACGGAATTAACTTTTTTGTGTATTTATCTTAGTATAGTTTTTATCTACCATTCAATATCCAAAAGCAAAACTTTTTTAAAAATATTGCATAAAAGTATTGCAAAATTTATAAAATTGTGCTATCATATATACACTAATTTAATAAATATTTCTTTTGCCAAAGACCGCAAGTGTAGTTAAACTACTTAAATTATTGCTTGCCGAGGTGAAGTAATTAATAGATACCCTGTATCTCTGTGCTTCACTGGCGCAGAGATTTTTGTTTTATTAGAATACTAGACAAGGGAGGGTTACAGAGTTAATGTCAGCAAATTTTGAGAACAAGAAAAAAATTGTTGAAGACATCAAAGACAAGATTTCGAGAGCAAAGTGCGTAGTTTTCGTTGACTACAAGGGCATTAATGTGGCAAACGACACCGAGTTGCGTAACAAAATGCGCGAGGCTGGTTGCGAATACCATGTTTATAAGAACCGTTTGGTGAAACTCGCTCTTGATGAGCTTAAAATCACTTGTCTCGATGGCAAACTCGAAGGCACACTCGCAATCGCATTCAGTTACAATGGCGAAACCGATGCGGCTAGCGTTATTGACAAGATGTCCGAGAAAGCAGGCATTTCTATGAAATTCGGCTTGCTCGAGCAAAATTACATTGACGACGCTGCTCTAAAAGCCCTTGCTAATCTACCTAGTAAAGATGTTCTTATTGCGCAATTGCTTGGTTTACTACAGGCACCTGCTAGGAATCTTTGCTACGCATTGAACGGCACCGTTCAGGGATTGGTGCGTTGCTTAAATGGGATTGCAACAAAAAACTAATTAAATTAAATTAAGGAGATTAATCATTATGGCAAAAATTAATGACATTTTGGAAGAAATCAAAGCATTGACCGTTGTTGAAGTTAGCGACTTGGTTAAATTGCTTGAGGAAGAGTTTGGTGTGAGCGCTGCTGCTCCTGTAGCAGTTGCTGCTGCTCCAGTTGCTGCTGCTGGCGCTGCTCCTGCAGCTGCTGCAGCAGAGGAGAAGTCTACTTACAATGTTGTACTAAAGGGCCTTAGTGCTGGTGCAAAGACTGTAAGCGTTATCAAAGTTGTAAAGGAAATCACTGGTCTTGGACTTACCGAGGCTAAGGCTTTGGTAGAGGCTGCTCCAAAGGCTGTTAAGGAAAACGCTAGCCACGATGAAGCTAAAGAAATCGAGGCAAAGCTTAAGGAAGCAGGCGCAGAGGTTGAATTACAATAATTTAATTTCTATTAAAAAATCACGGTTAGCCGTGGTTTTTTGTTTTTAAAGTGACCGTACTGTAGTCGTTTTAAATGATTTATGAATTTTAAAGCATTCTAGATATAAATGTAATTTTCTAGTTTACATTTGCAAAACTAAAAAAATCGTGCTATAATAAAATTATGAAGTATAAAACGATTAATATAAAGGAAAATAACCCGACTGTCGAGTTGGCACTTGCATTACTCGAGATTGAAATTGAAATAGCCAAGCGTGAGGGCATCATCGCTATGAAAATTATTCACGGATACGGCTCGCATGGGGTGGGAGGCGAGATAAAGCGCGCCCTGAAGGTGTGGTTAATTCGTGCAAAGCACCGTGGAGTAGTCCTCGACTATGTAAAGGGCGAACAGTGGCTCGCTAGCGATACCGCAAAAAAGATTAAAGCGCTTTGTCCCGAGGTTATCGGCGACCCCGAACTTTTCCACTCCAATTCGGGCATAACTGTACTATTACTTTCTAATGGCTAACTAACCGATTTTTATTGGCTTAAAGTTTTTAGCGCTGTGACTCAAAGACGCGCTTTTGCTGCTATATAAAAACCACGGTAAATGGATTGCACCTAATATGTGGAGTCACATCCATACGCCGTGGTTTTGTGATTTTAGATTAAGGTTTATTGCCCTCAATTTATAAAAAATGGGTAAATTATTTACCCATTTGTGTATCTTTGTGCAAGGGGGTACTTTCTTGCGTTTTCTTGCTCAGTTTTTTGTGCCTGTGTTCCATAATAATTCCTTTTACGAAATTATCAATTTTAATCTCTTTATTTATTCTTACGGTTTTTTCCGATTCTGTTGGTTCCATATGCACTCCTTACATACCTTTTACCGTTACATAAAACTTGGCTTCAATCCCTTCAGCAAAACGCGCTTTTGCATTGTATTTGCCGACAAGTTTAATGGCTGGTAGGGTAATCATCTTTTTTTCGACCTTAATTCCTAGAGTGTCTAGTTTCTCTGCAATTTCTTTGTTGGTAACGGCGCCAAAAAGTTTGCCATTTTCTCCAATTTTTACCGCGATTTCAATATTCATTCCGTTTAATTTTTGGGCTTCAAGGGAGTAGTTATCGCGCTCGACTTGCTTGTGGTAGGCTTTTGCTTCTTTTGCCTGCTTGTTTTCATTTAAATTAGTGCTGGTAGCGGGTTTTGCTAGCCCCTTTTTAAACAAAAAGTTACGAGCATATCCATCGCTGACATTTACAATGTCGCCCTTTTTTCCAGTGCCTTTGATATCCTCATTTAAAATTACTTGCATAATTTCTCCTCCTAAATGCAATATAATTACATAAATTACTAAATTTGCGAACAAGAATGCGCAAATTGAAAGTTTTTAACTTTATTTAGCGCAATATTTCGTTTTCTGTAGACAATGAGTCAGTGCTAGAACTTTTTGATTGTGTTTTATCGTGTAATGAATCTAATGTATTTTTTAAATTTTCTAGTATTTTTGTGTCGAACAATTTACGGCGAAAAGGTTCCTCCTGCTCCAGCATCTGACTAAAATCATCCACAAACGCTTCCAAACCGACAATGTCACGCCCGAAATCAGCGTTTGTTTCACTATGTGCTAGTTTAGGCAGCACACAATCTGTTAGCGACTTTTCAATTACCTGATACGAGTGCTTTATTTCGTTTATTCCTTTTTGAATGGTGCTGTCCATTTCCTTTAAATATTTATCTGCATCCTCTATATAGTCTTTACTTAGCCACGAGTCTGAGGTGGTATATAGTAAATTTAAGTCTCTAATATAATTCTCAAGTCTAACGATTATGAAAATATTTCTAAAACTAGAGGTCTGTGGCTCTTTATACGAAAGCACGGTAATATCTTTTTTAGCCGCGTTTATAAGATGGGATAATACTCCCTCGACAGTATCTATTGGATAATCTAAAATATAACTATCAGATTTGTAGTTGTGAATAGGATGTTGATATTTTGAAAGTGTTGAAATGACCTTGTAATTGGTATCATTTTCGTTTCCAGGTCGTATTGTTTTTGTTGCTAGCAAATAAATTAAACTGTTTATGTACATAAAATTCTCCGCTGTTTTAGTTTTAGATTAAGTTGATTTTGTGAATCTATTTATATAATATCACAAAAAAGAGATATTGTCAATTAGATGTTTTTTTCATCTAATCAAAGGGCGCTATCTAAATTTAGTTTACAAAAAGCATTTTAATTGGGATTTAAAGAGTTTTAGTTACTAAAAAGCATTGAGGCCCACGGGTCGTAGTCATATAACTCTATGTCGACAAACAATTGTCGTGCTTCTGCTGTTTGTTTGCCGAAATTTATGGCTTTTACTAAGGGCGATAATTGCGCTTCATTAAAGTATTGAAGTTTATCATTGACTTTTGCAAAATCATAATACGGATATAGCGATTCTCGAAAATTAGGCAACTTACTTTCAACTACTTTTGGGTCGTTAATTTTCTTTAGTTCCACTGCATCTTTAATTATATTTTGAGCAATTCGCATAAAAGGGAATGATTTGAGTTTGTTTTCAGTGATGAATTTTGAAAAATTTTGAGCGCGCTCTAAAGTTTCAGATACGGCGGCTACATAGTTACTGAGGTCGTATTCAAGTTTTTCCTCGACCCCAAGTTCAAAAATGCGATAAAGGTCAGCGATTAACTCCTTGTTATGACTATCAAGTTTTATAATTTCGGTTAGAGTTTTTAGTGACTGAGTGGTGTAAATTTGATTATTGCGCTCCAAATCTGAGAGCCTATATAATGCAGAGAGATTCTTACTATTATTAATAAAAATGTCACCAGAAATATTTTTTAAAGCATCTAGAAAGGTTTGAATGGAGCCTCTCTCACCATAATTCCCATCACCTAAATTATAAGTTGAGTACTTAGATAACAAGTCAATTAATTCCAAGCATTCAGCCTCTTTGCTTGGATTCTTATATGCATAAAGTGTGAGTTTGCTAATTGCAGTATGAAAGTACATTGCTCCTCCATTCTATATTTATAATTTTCGTTTATCTTAACATATTATCGACTTTTTGTCAATTTATGCATAATAAATTATTTTTGGTCAATAATACTATAGATTTTAGGATAATGAATAGGAGAGAAAAATGGATATTAAATGTAGAAAAACAAGTTGTAAATATAATCACGGATACACTTGCAAGGCTAGGGAAGTGAACATAGGTTCGCATACCGAATGCGGCTCATTTGAGGCGGATACTACAAAGCCCGCAGAGGATTTTAGCAAAAATATGTTTGAGGCAGATACTGAAAACTATAAAAACTCCCGACACATTCGCGATGTAAAACTTTCGTGTGACAAGTGTGAGTGTTTGTTTAATAAAGAAAAATGTTGCTCGGCTAATGGCATAACTGTAATTGATGAAGGGCATAGCAAGGCTCGTTGCTCTACATTTATTAAAGATGAGTAATAAAATTATCATTTAAAAGCGTACTAAACCAAGTATAAATTATATTTTTCTAATGAAAATATATGCATAGTACTATAAAAACCGTGTAAAAACATCAATTTTTTAATTAAAAATAAAAAATACAAGCAAAATTATTTAATTTGTCAAAAAAATAATAAATTGCATCTCGAAATATTTTATCGGGATGTTTTTTATTTTAACTAACATATTATTGAACAAGTGCGACATTTTGTTTGACAATCATAGTGTTTATTTATAGAATAATTACACTAGGGAGGGTGAAAATGATATGGCTCATTTTTGATACATATGGGGAAACAAAGGAGCAGGCAAAACCTGAATTTTTGCTCGATACTGCTAGGTCCTTTGATGTAGTTGCGCAAATTAGGTATACTCCAGACTTTTCATATGATGAGGAAAAAGGTGCTTGGTTATATGGTGGTAACTCAATTGAGAATGAATTACCTTCGGTATGTTTATTCCGCTGTCCAAAGCATGATTTAGGCTTTTGGTTACAGAGTCGAGGCGTAAAGGTAGTTAATCGACCTGAGGTAATTGAAACTGTTCGTGATAAAATAGCTACGCATGAGGTGTTAAAACAACACGGTATACCTCAACCTAAGTTTTTGGAATTAACGACACAAAAGTACGAGGAGGTTGTTAATTGCTTGGGTTCACCTTTTGTTATGAAAGACAATTTCGGGATGCAAGGGAAAGGAGTATTCTTGATTCATAATAAGGAGCAGTTTTGGGAATCTAAAAACGAGTTAACTAAACGCATTTTGTGTCAAGAGTATATTCCCGCATCTTATGGTCGTGATGTTAGATTTTATTTTGTCGGTTACAAGTTGCGCGGGGTGGGAGAACGGATTAATGATGTCGATGACTTTCGCTCAAATATCGCTCAAGGAGGACATTGCGAACTTTTCAAGCCAACTCTAAAACAACGATTTATTGCAAAAAAGATTGCTAAATTACTTCATCTCGAGGTAGGGAGTGTTGATTTTTTGATAAATGGCAAAGATTTAATTTTTTGCGAGGCAAATTCAAGTGCTGGATACCAAATGTTTGTGCCGTTTGGCATCTATATAAATGAATTTATTATAAATTATCTAAAACGCTTCGATAAAAAATAAGAAACCTTTACCAATTGACTTGGGTGAGATGTTGAAATACATTAGCAGACAAAAATTTATCCGCTTGTTGAGTGATTAATTATATATACAAAATTTAATGAGATTTTGAACAAAAAAGGCTTTATCTAAACGATAAAGTCCTTTTTTATGATGGAATCCATATTTTTAACTTAAATATAACCAAATTCTAGCACAATGCTAACCACAAAATCCATTTAGTGTAAACAAGGTTGCATTCAGTGCATTACCAGTGAGGCACGCCTAAATTACTATAGTTTTATATTAAATTTGTCAAATATGCGGATTGATTATTATTCGGTGCCTTCTTTTACAACACAAGTAACAGCACAAGCCCCAGGACCGATATGTACTCCGACTACGGGACCGATTCCGCTTATCTCATAATCGCCTAAATCGTGGTCAGTTTTTAATTTTTCTATAAAAGTATTCATTCGGTCTTTACTCATTGTATAACCAAAAATGATAGGATAGTTAGTGTCGCGGTCAAACTTGTCAAATTCAACCTCGAGTTGTTCCAGTGCTTTGTTTATGCCGGGTTTTTTGCCAATCATACGCACTTCGCCATCGATAACTGAAATCAATGGTTTAATATTGAGTAGGGTACCTACAATTTTTGCAGTGCCAGAAAGCCTGCCGCCTTTATGCAAGTATTCTAGTGTATCAATAACGGCAACCAATTTTATTCTTTTCTTAAACTTGTCTAAATACTCCGCAATTTCGTGAACATTCATCTTTCCCTCATCACGCTTTTTAACTGCCTCACGGATAAGAATTTTCATCATATTAATAGTGTTTAGCGAGTCGACAATCTCAATGTTAGGGTAGTCAACTTCTTTCCTAAACATACAAGCATTGCCGAATGAACCAGACAGCTTAGAGGAAATTGTGATTACGAGCAAACTGTCGCCAGTTTTGGCAACTTCCTCAAAGCGCTCAATGTATTCCAAAGGATTTACCTGTGCAGTGGTAGGTAATTCCTTTGACTTTATTAACATATCGTAAAACTTGTCGGCATCAATATCAACGCCATCCATATAGGTATCATTCCCAAATGAAACGGGAATAGGTGCGATTTCAACATTTAATTTCTCAGCCTCTTCTCTTGACATATCGCAAGATGAGTCTGCTACAATTCTAATCATTTTTTCACTCCTGTAATTAAGTATACTAAATAATTTTAAACTATTCTTACGATATTGTCAAATATTTCTCGCGTAAATAGCAATTAATTCTTTTGAATATTTATGCATAAATAACCGTTTAAAAAATCAAAACATTTTTATATCAATATAATTTTCTAAAAAAAATCAATGCAAAATTTATATTTTTTATTAAAAATACAGTGCTATGCAATAATTTTACCATTGCATAGTACTTTAATTTATTTTTATAATATTAATAAAATGTATAAATATAAATATTTAATAATGAATATTTTTCTTATAATATTTATTTTTGGTTTAAGGATGATTTATTAGTTTGTTTTGGTCTGTGGTTTGAATTTCTTTATAATTTTTTTGGCTACTAATTCGGGGCGATTGTACACAAACCATTTTAGTGCTTCGCAAAGACTAAGTTTATAGTCGCGCGCAGTAAAGCCTAACTCATTTTTTGCTTTCTCGTTACTAAAGTTTGAGTTGACATTTAGGGTATATAGGGAGTAGTCGCTAAGGGTTGGTTTTTTGCCAAGCCTACGGTAATGGAATGTACTAATTTTTGCGAAAATTCTAACTAACCACAAGGGGAGTTTTGGTGGCATATAGTTTTTATGCAAGCATATATTTAGCGCCTGGAACATCTGTTTTATCGATACGACTTTACCTGTTAGATTGTATCCTTCGCCACTACGACCTTTTAGGGCTGCGGCTATGATACCATTTGCCACATCACGCACATCGACAAAGTTATATCCGCCTTGAATATAGCAGGGGATTTTGCCATTAATGTAGTCGAGTAGTACCTGACCAAGTTCTGACACTTTATAGTCACACGGACCTATCACACCAGAGGGGTATAGCACAACCGCATCGAGTCCTCGATTTTTTACAGCATCAAATACATATTGTGTCGCTTGCGCCTTTGTCTTTGCGTATGTCCCTACGAGTTTGCTTTCATCAAATTCGGTTGGCTCTAGTAGTACTACATCGTTTACAGGGGTAATCGTGTGTACCGAGCTTGTGTATACGAGCCTTAACTTTTTATCAACGCAAACATCTACAATGTTTTTTGTGCCATCGACATTGACTTTTCTAACAATCTCATCTCGACCAGGCGCAATTTCAATTACCCCAGCTAGATGAAAAACCACCTCATCTGCTTCTATTGCGTTAAATAAAAAATCGCGGTCAGTTACATCGCCAGTCACTAGGGTAACAGGCAGTCCCGAAATAGGAGTGGTGTCCTCGTTTGGTAGCATTAGTGCCCGAACCGAATGCCCCTTCTTTATCAATTTTTTTATTAACACATTACCAATATGGCCAGTCCCGCCAGTCACAAAACACTTCATAATTCGCCCTCAATTTTTCTTTTATTATACCATTATTAACAAAAGAAGGCTAGTTAAAAGCCTTCTTTATGCAAATTTTTTAAAAAATTATTGTTTTTCTAGTTCGAGCGGTTTAAAGGGCTTGCACGGGTGCGAGCAAACGCACTTGTAGTCAGGGAAATCGCGCCTATTCTTTCCTTGCCCATAGTCGCGAGTTAACTGTTTTGATAATTCGGGGTCGTAATTTTCTAAACCTTGAAAAATCTTATTTGCTTGTTCTTTGGTGATAAACTTGGTCTCCTCCTGCGCATACTCGCAGCAACGCTCTTTCATTTTCATAATGTAACTAGCGAGTTGCCCAGTCTCACACACATCGAGCAATCTAGCCTGTGGTACATTTTTCAGACTGGCGATTTTTTCAATCCACTCCTCATCGAGTTTTAATTCTTTCACAATGGGGGGAATGTAGTACGCGGTCTTTTCGGGGATGCTAAGCTCCATATAAATTGGGCGGTGGCGCTGCAGTTGCGCAATCGCAGTCGCTGATGCTTGGTAGTAAATTTCGTATGTTTTTCCAAAATGTTCGGGTCTCTTTTTTCCATCGCCGAATAGGTTAAAGTCGCGGCGATACGGGTCGCGCGTAAGTATAGGGTTGATTATTTGCTCACCGTTAATGGTTAACTCCGCCATTTTTTCGCAAAATTCTTGCATATCTGGTAGCGCTAGAGTTTCGTAAATATTGGGCTCCTCTTTTTCGAGCAAACGCTCTGCCATACCGTAAATATAGTTAAGGTTGCGGAGCGAAGTGGAGTAGGTGATGTTGGTCTTAGCATCGACATTGGTCACATAACGCGCGTTTTCGAGGGCAATTTGCTTTTTCTCGCGCTCGGGCTTGTTTGGATATTTTATGGCGGCGTGGTTGTAAAATTTGTCGTAAAAGTAGTCAAACACAGCTTTTTCTTTTGGTGAAAGCACAAGTTCTTTGTGTCTACCGCTAGTTTCCTCGGTGTCGTAGGTGTGCAGATTGTTCAAAAACATACAAAAAATTTTCGAAACATCATCAAACTCAAAAATTAATTTGTACATATCAAAGCCGCTGTGGTGGCGCTCTTTTAGGGTGCGCTCGAGGCGCTTGTTCGTTGTCTCTAGGCTTTCTGTAGTCATCTGTTTTAAAGGATCCGAAGACACACAAGTCGCCATAGTCTTAGCACAAAGTTCGTACGGGGTGTCGAGCCTCCTGTCCGCGTTTTCGAGCTTGCTTTCAGTCGCTCCAATAAGGGTTATTTTCATAATACGACCTCCTCATGTCGAGGGGAGTATAACAGCAAAGTGTGACTTTGTCAATTAAATAAAGGTAAAAAGTAAACGATAAACTAGCGCTAAATTTTATAATAGGTGCCACGGATTACTAACTCTAAATCACTTAAAAATAAAAGCATTAGCAAGTGGCCCTAAATTTGGACTCAAACTACTAATACTTTTTTAAATTACTTTTTCCTTGCGCCAAGGAAACCAAACACCGATGCAACCAGCATACCAACAACACCGAGCCAGAAACCAACGCTAGTAACAAGCGGTGCTATACTGCTTGCGACTTCGGGTACAGCATTTGCCACAAATACTAGTCCGCAAATCAAGGTAGCTACAAACAGTGCGAGTAACAAGAATGCGATAAACATTCTAATTTTCGATGTGTCAGCCTTTTTACTGAAAGTATCTACGCCGAGTAAAACTAGGTAAATCACAGCAAGGGCAAGACCCGCTACGAACATTGCGCTAACGGCAGTCGCCAACTCTGTTGATTGATACAAAATTCCATAGTCAGCAAAAATTCCGTACTCTAATAAGGTTGCGCCCCAGTCGATACCAACATCAGAAGTGTTAACATTTTGTTGAAAAATGCTCAAAAACATAGGCATTATGAGCAACACAACACCCGCAAGTACGCAAATTCCGCTGATTATTCCCAGCATCGAAACTTTAGATTTTTTAGCCATACAGACTCCTCCTTTAAATTATATTTTAATTTTAATGAAAAAATTAAGAAATGTCAAACAATATAGCCTAATTTGCATTTTTAAACAAACCTATTATATTTATTCAATTTATAAGTGTTTTTTGTCGGCTTATGGGGGTATGTCAAATTTTTTAATACATTAGAATCACTGCCATTATGAGCCTACGCACCACGGAAAGTCTGAGGCAAAAATATATAGTTTTTTGGCGTATAAAATACTATATATGAAAAATGAGTGAATCATTTAATAATTTTTTTGATTTTTTTTAATTTTTTTGTTGACAATAGCACAAATTAATGATATTATTAAAAAGTCTTAATCGACAAAACCGCTTTTATGGGGGTATAGCTCAGCTGGCTAGAGCACCTGCCTTGCAAGCAGGGGGTCAAGAGTTCGAATCTCTTTATCTCCACCATTTGGGATTATGAGCAAGTCTTGTAGTCCCATATTAATATCAACTCCTTTATTATTTCGGGAAGCTAGCTCAGCTGGTTAGAGCACACGCCTGATAAGCGTGAGGTCGATGGTTCGAGTCCATTGCTTCCCACCAAATGGGTACACGGTTCGGTGTGCTCTTTTGTTTTTTGCAGTGATAGACCGAACGCGAGAGCGAG
>CASEHF010000035.1 GCA_949287685.1 uncultured Christensenella sp.
AGAACTATTAGAAAAAGCAAAGCAAGATAGTGAGTTACTCTACACTAAACTTACTAAACTCGCTAACGATGAATAAATAAAAGACAGCACACGCTGTCTTTTATGTATATTATTTATAAACTATTAACTTACTATACAACCTATACACTATAGAACCATTTAAATTTGCAGGTATACTGCATATTTTTGCGGGATACCGATTAAATTTTGCGGCTAAACTCAAATTTTACACATTATTAAAATACAATTGAATCATACCCAGCAACATTAACCACTAGCACAATATAATAGTGGTTTTTATGTATATTTAGCGCTTTAGGTGAGTTTCCTCGGTATCGAGGTCGAAAGCACGCAGTATTTCGCGCAGCGATTCTTGAGGATGCAGAGCCTCTTGTATATTAAATCCGCTCTTACTTTCATTCAATGCACGAGTAAACTCTGCAGGAGGAATCTCGAGGACATTTGGACCAATCTCGCCATAACTTTTAGGCATTTCGACATCCTCGCCATTTAAGAACTTTTCGGCAAGAGTGATTTCCTCATCGTTATTTTTCTGCCGTGTAATTGACTGGATACGGCGCCCCTCGCTATCGTAGTAGACCTTGACCTCATTTTCCTTTAGGGTAACAGTCGGGTCGATTTTCCCATCTTGAGTAATCGAAGGGGTGCGGTGCTGCATTTTTTCTAGCACTGATTTTGAGTACACCCTCTCACCCTTTTCATTCAGCTGCGAATTTAGTGTCACGGTGAGCGCATATTGGAAATCTCCCACCAAATTATCTATTTCATCGCCTGGTAACAAACCAGCGAATTTACTCCTCAATTCGCTCAACACATTCTCCCATTTTTTATAAAGTAATTGAACTCTTTTTATCTCCAAATCATACACATTGCGAGCAGAGGCAGTGATTTCATCTGCCTTTTGAACGGCCTTTACTAACGCCTTTGAAATTTTGCGCTCCTTTTCCTTGTACACCTCTATACTGTACCTTAGGTCATTCATTTCCTGATTCATTTTAAACATTTGCTCGTTCTGTTTGCGAATCTTTTCGTTATACTCGTTGCGCATTCTCTCTAAAAAGTCATCGACCTCGCGCGGAGCGTAACCATCTTTTTCTCTTCTAAACCTTTCCACCAATCAGCACCTCTTTTGGTTTTTTGTTTTCACGAACTTCCTTAACAATTAAGAATATTGCCAATGCCACACCTACGGCTATCAAGATTAAACTCAGCACTTGACTAACACGCAATGCGCCTATCATTAGCGACTCCCCGCGGAATCCCTCAATAACGGCACGGGCTATACCATAAAGTATCAAGTACCCCGACAGCACTATTCCGCGAATATTCACCTTTTTAAGGATAATTACCAAAACGGCACAGATAATTAAGTCGGCAAAGCACTCGTAAAACATTGTCGCCAAGTGCCATTCGCCGTGCAAGAATACCGAAACTGGGAAAAACTGCATTGCGGGGTCGGTAACCGTAACTCCGTAGCAACAGCCCGAGAAGTAGCAGCCGATTCTACCTATACCCTGCCCTAAAATGACACACGGAGCCGCTACATCCGCTACGCTAAAGAAATTACGCTTTCTAAAGATACAATAAAGCGCTGCACCGATTGCACCACCGATTATGGCACCGTATACCGCAATTCCGCCATCCCAAATTTTGAAGGCATCCCATCCCCATGGTCCGCCATTGAATATTAAAAAGTACAACCTCGCGCCAATAATAGCAGGCGGGAAAAGCCACAAAATCATCTCAAACGGGTCATCCTTTTTAAACCCGCGCATAGGAGCAATAAAGTATGCTAAAACTAGCGCAAAAATCAGCGCACACGCAATAATTATGCCGTACCAATGCACATCGAGACCGAAAATAGTAAAAGCAATAGGATTAGGTGACATACTTGCTCCTTTTAGTTTTTTTAATTATACTACAATATTATTATATTGGCAAGCATAAAAAAGAGATAAACAAAATTTTGTTTATCCCTTGGTTTATTTTAGAAATTAAATTGTATGAGTCATTGTAGGCGAAGCCTCAAGTTCGACATTTTTCTCTGGCTCTGACCTACCCTTCTCTGGTGGTAGCAAGCACCCAGCCAAATACTTATCAGTGCGCGCATCAAACTCACTCTTGTAACTGTTGACATTTTCTTGATTCATAAAGAAAACTGGTTTAGATACGCCACCTGCGGTCACGCGCAAACATATAGGATACTCGGAATTACCTAATGCAAGGCTGTTTATCACACACTTTTGTGTCGCGAGCAAATCAACATCCGAAGCACACTCATATTTTGCGATTGTCTCGTAAACAGGCTTTCCATCGGTGTTGTATTCATAACCACGAGCATCGCTATACTTTTGAGCCATTAATTCAACAGTACCAGTTTTGTCTGGGTTGATACTGTATTTTGATAAATCATTATTAATAAAGGATTCACGGCTCTGGTCCGCCCTAAACTTAATTTGCGCCCTATTTGTCCTCAAAGCGATACTCATTTCCTCGCTGGTCAACTTGTGGCCCCTACGACCTGCCCTTGCCTGTGCCTCAGCATCTTTATCACTGACAGAATATTTTCTCTTTACGCGGTCCGAAATTTTACCTTTTTCTGCTAAATACTCAGCATTCTTTGATGCCTGGTGGCTAGCAGCAGCCTGTTTCTCTGGAGACAATACACGCCCGCGCTTTGTCTTACCCGACTGCGCCTTGGCACTAGCCTCCTGCATTTTGCGGTACTTTCTGTAGTGTCTACGAGCAAACCAACTACTACCAATAGTAATAGCGCCCGCACCTGCGACAGCGGTAGCCGCAAAGCCGATTGCATAAGCAGCGACACCCCAAGAAATCGCAGTAATACCCAAAACAGCGAGCAAACCAACACAAATGATAGCAGAATAAACTAATGCACGGTGAGCGCGCTTCTCAAGTTTTGCATAGTCCTTGTCTTCGGTGTCATTTTCAGGAGCAACAATATCACTTGCCGCGCTACTAGGTGCATCAACTATTGCTTCCTTTTTGTTTTCATTTTCATTTTCTAAAGCCATATATACCCCCTAAAAACTCCTTTTTGTTTCCTTTCGCCTCTATTATATCACAAAATCTTTTAAATTTCAATACTCTTTAATGATTTTGTCAATCTTTTTTGAGCAAGTTTTTAATTTTTTTTAAAAATATTTAAAATTAGGGGGCATTTTATCGTTTAAAAAGGGGCTAAATCTACGAAAATAGTGACACAAGCGCTTTTTTAGATTAGTTATTCAAAATAATGCTCAAACGCGTGTTTGCGGGATAGAGGTTAATGAGTCTTTCGAGTTCGGACTCGGTAATTTTGCCTATTATGTGATAATTTTTATCGATTACATTAAAATCTGTCAAACTATCTGGAGTAACTGCGTTAAACAACTTATATAATTCTATAGTTTCGGGCACGGCGATTTCGCGAATTTTGAGTCCTCGGGCTAAAAATGGGGCTTTGCTCTCGAGCAAATTTATATGTGAGTAATAGGCTGATTTATCCTCTAAAAGTGCCGTAACGAACAAGAATGACCCGAACACTAGCATCGTGTAATTAGGGACAAAGAACACGGTAATCACAAAGCCTACAAGTATTGAAACGGACACAATAATACCTGTTACTTTTATCTTTTTTACGGCGCTGGTGCGGTTGCCATTTCGACTAAGTAGGGCTAGCACTACCCTACCGCCATCTAGCGGGAATATAGGCAAGCAATTTAGTACGGCGGTCACCATATTTGCGTAAACAAATTGCTCGGTAAAGGCATACGACTCAGGCCATATCCACCACAACGCGCATCCGATAACTGCGAGTATTAAGTTTAGAATTGGTCCCGCTATGGCAACGAGAATTTCATCGCGCGCACTAAAAAAGGCGTTCTGCCCAGAGAGCGCTGCGCCATGCGGCATTAAGGTAATATGATTTAGCCTATATCCTAGTCGATTTGCTATAAAAGCGTGAGCAAACTCGTGTAAAACTATAGTGATTAAGTATGCAAGCAGTACATAAAAGTACCCAAGGTAAATTAGTGCCGCAACAAAAACTATAAATAGTGGGTGTATAGAAAACTTAAATTTTTTCATATCTACCCTCCCAAACTCACATAAAATATGCCATCAATTTCATTTATTGCCTCACTAATGGGGTTTGCTAGCCCCAAAGTATCAATCACCAACATCACAATCACGGTAGCGAGCACAGTGACCGCTGCCTTAAACAACCAATTGAGATTCATACGCCACCTACGAAAGTAGCCCCATAATTTTTAGGCGTTTACACACTACTTTGCACCGCAACACATAATTCCCTTGCTCATCGATTGTAATTTTTGACAGCATATCGGCATTAGTGATATCCATATAATTTGACAAAAGTTTAAAAATATCGCTAGATAATACATCGTTGAGTCTGTCTGGATTGTAATGTTTGTCGTTGATTAATACTTGTTTTAGGCGCTGAACGCCGCGTGGTTCATTACTCATACTCTCCTCCTTTTTAAAAACCCAAAAGGCTTTTGAGTCCGCGCTTCCTCTTGCTTTTTACCCAAATGAATAACACTGGCGATGTCTAAAAAAGTTGATTTTACTTCGTTATCGACACCTAGTATGCTCCCCGTTTTATTAGACATTATAGTTATGCTATCGCACTCCTTGATGGTGCCTAAAAGTTCTAGCCCCAGTATCGAGGCAATCTCCTGAGGGTCTAGTACTAAATGTCTCGATAACAGGTCGGTACGCACGCGGTTTACAACAATGTTTATATTGCTAATTCCGCAACCTACGACTAGGCTTGCCACCTTGTTTGCATCGCGAATTGCCACTATGTTGGGAGTCGTGACTATTATCGCTTCGCTCGCTAAATAAATGGCGCGATAAAATTCTTTTCCAATACCCGCAGGGCAATCAATCAAAATGTAGTCAAACGAAGCGCTTAGCTCTAGTATAATTTTTTGCATATCCTCGACAGTCACCCTACCTACATTTAGGCTATGTCCACTTGGCAAAATATATAACAGCGGAAAATCGGGGTGATTGATTAACGCTTGCCTTACGCGACATTTCTTTTCGGCGACATCGACAATGTCATATGTAACCCGCGTATCAATTCCAGTCACTACATCGAGGTTATTGAGCCCGATATCGACATCGAGCATAACCACCCGCGCGCCGAGACTCGCAAGTCCCATACCGAGTAAAGCGCAGCAAGTAGTCTTACCAACGCCGCCCTTTCCGCCAGTTAACACGATTTTTCTAGCCATACTCCCTCCTTTCCCTCTAGTGTAACAGAATTTTGGGAAAAAGAAAAAAGAACTAACGCGTGTTAGTTCCTTTCGACATAACAAGTTTTGTTTGTATAGTTTACAACACTTTTTTCGTTAAATTTTTGTCTTGCGACAATTTTTGCATCCCGTAAACCGTGCGTGCGCCATTTGCCACATACACAGGGATTCGCAAACGCTCCTGCATATATTCCTTTAGCCCCTCAATTTTGCTACCATTCCCGCAAAAAATCACGCCCTGCGCGCACGCTTTTTGGTAAACCTGATACTCGCTAGCAGTGAGCAAACTCGAGACCGAATCGGCAATAACTTGATAATATTCGCGCAAAGCATCGAGGATGTCAAAGCCTGTGACAGTAATAGTCTTGCGTTCGCCCGAGCGAATCTCTATACCTGTGACCGACAAATTTTTGCTACCGCTAGGGATAAGGCTGCCTATTTGCTCCTTTAGCGAAAGCGCTGCCGTTAGCGAAATCTTTACGCCGTACTTTGATTGAATATGTGAGACAATCGCGAGGTCGATATTGATAGCGCCAATATTTATGGTAAAGCCCTCTGTAATGCCATTTTGGCTCAAAATCGCGATATCGGTACACCCCGAACCTATATCTACTAGCACGCAATACTCAAAGTCCTCAAAGCCAATACCGCACCCAAGCAAGTCCGCAACAGGCGCTGGCACGAGCCAAAGTTTGCTGATATTTGAGGAATATGCGGCGGTGTAGAACTTTTCCTTGTCCTGCGCGCTCGCCCCACAAGGAATGCTCATAAACGCCTCAATCCGCGAATTGCTCGAGTCGCTAGTCACGCGCCTGACATACTCCCTAAGCATTGCGGTAGCGATATTTTCATCTACAATCACCCCTTCCATAATAGGCGAAATTAGGTAGATATTGTCGCCCTTCGTTGCCTTCTGCCCATAGGCTACCACCTGGGTACTGTCCTCATCCTTGCGAACGGAAACCTTTGAGGGTTCGTTCAACACTACTCCCATTTTATCGCGATAAATAACCGTTTTATACGACCCCATATCAATAAACAAGCGTATTTTTGCCATAATATACCCTAACCTTTTTGAATATTTTATCACACAGTCCTCATTTTAGCAATTAATTTTGCTCCCTTTTCGAATTTTGTAAATTTAAGTCTTATTTTAAAGAAAAAATGCACCATTTTGGGTGTCTGCTTCGGTATTTAACTAAATTTCCCGAGCAATTCCCCTTTTAGGTACATTTTTATTTTTTAGGCAGCATACTGGCTATTTCTTGTTTTATTCATTTGTGTTTTCATTAAACCTAAACGGCTAAGTATTTAATCAAATTCACCGCCCGAGTTATCGGTTTCGGGGTTGTGGTTTATGCTTGGTTTTTCGGTAAAGTTTGCGATAATAATTACACCCTCAACTAAACTCATAGGTATGTCACAGGTGGCGCCGTAAGCGCTTAGGTCAATTGCCTCTCCGCTGCTAGTTTGCGCGGTCCAGCCCGTGAACTCGTATCCCGCAAAGGTGAGCGCCGAAAGGTGGATGTAGTCCGTACCATTTAGCGTAGTCGCATTCATACGGACTTCGCCACCAGTACTCGCCTTTGCGAGCGGCGAGTTTGTTACCGCTGTTCCACCTGTAAAGGTAGGTCTTAGCACCACGCCATTCAGCATGGCTAGCGGTAAGGTGATTGTGCTGCTATTGGGGTTTTCGAGTGTTAGGGTGCCGTTAGCTACCACCCACGAGGAAAACGCGCATCCCGCATAAGGTATTGCGGTGAGAGTCACTTGCTCGCCGTTACTTCGGGCGCGCACTTCCCCACCGCTATACGCGGTTACCGCCGTACCGTTTGCACGAAAAACCGCTATGCGGATGGTATTCGCGGTTAGGCTGGGTATTGTGATAGTCTCCTCGTACGAGATAATTGTGCCATTTTCATCGGTCCACCACAAGAACTCGGCTAATGGGTGAACGGTCGTGGCGGTGCTGGAGTAACTTGCTAAAGCATTTTGCGGGCTACTCTCCATAGCAGGAGTTACATACCCGAGGGCTGTGTTATTGGAGCGGAAAGTGAGGTTGAATTTTTGCAATTCCCAGTTGGCAGTGAGAGTGATATTTCCGTATGAGTTGGCGGGAATACTTAGGGTTGTGCCGCTGATTGTGGGAGCCGCGCCGCCGCTGCTACTCCGTGATATTGCCCAACCTGTGAAGTTGTAGTAGTCTCGAGTTGGAGTTGCGATTGTATAACTTCGAGCGCTAGTAGAAGTGGAGTAACTTGTTGGTGGTGAACCGCTGACATTTCCGCCGTTTAGATTGATTGTTATAGTATAACTTCGTGCGGTCCAGTTGGCAGTAAGGGTTATATTGCCCGTAGTATTTGCGGGGATTGTAAGACTTGTGCCACTGATACTCGGGCGCGTACCGCTACCACTCCAACTTAACGACCAACTGCTAAATGTGTACCCTCCACGCGCGGGGTTTGAAATTGTGATTGACTGTGAATTAGATGATGAAGTGTAAGTACTAGGGTGATATGTGCCATAACTGCCGCCGTTTAGATTATATGAAATTGAATAACTTGACCTTTCTACTAAATCCTCAAAAGGGAAAGTGAAAGTTATTCCACCCGCAGCAAAAAGGGCTAAAGATGATATGTTAGCATTCGCCCAATGATTGTTGTTTCTTGTAAATTGCACATTAATCACTTTACTATTAAAACCTGTTATAGCAATTGTACAACTACTAGCACTCCATGAATATCCACTATTTAAAGTTGTATTTATAGTTAGTGATTTTAACCCAAAATTCACACCTATATTCCCAGTAACGGACTCAATAGTACCATAAGTGTTATCGTAAGTAACGGTTGCTTGATGAGAGGAACCAAAAGTAAAACTTTCGGTCACGGTGGCGGCGGAAGTTGGGGGGTCAGGTTGCGGGTGGACAAAATAATAAGCAAAAAATCCAAAAATAACAATCATAAAAACAAATATTGAAACACTCAAAAATTTAGTATTTTTCCCCATTTCTACCGTCCTCTAAAAACTACCACTATTCAATGTATTCTAGTCAATTTTATCAAATTATAGAATGTAGGTCAACAAAATAGAATGGTATTCTATAAAATTCACCAATTTAGTGCAGATAAAGAAGCGTAGTATATTAAATATTTTAATAATATGATAAAATTTGGTAAATAATCAAGGTGGTAAAAATGAATATAATTAAAAAAGCAAGTAGAGTTATTAACAATAGCGGGGTCAGTGCGGAAAATCAAAAATCTGTTGATTACTTGATTGAGCGCGTAATATATTTTAGAAATAGAGCAGGCATGAGTGCAAGCGAATTAAGTGGCAGAATTGGTCAAAGTGCTAGTTATATAAACAAATTTGAAAGTGCTGGTTTTAATATTCCTTGTAGTGTAATTTTAAAAATTTGTGAAGTATGTGAAGTGGAGCCAGCTGAATTTTTCTCCATAGATTACCGCAACTATCATAAAAACAAACAACTAAGTGAACTTATTGGCAAAATGCCCATCTCTGAACGAGAAAAACTCCTTGATTTTTTAATAACTATACACCCTAAAAACAAAATCTAATGCTTCGGTCACGGTGGCGGCGGAAGTTGGAGTAGAAAATTGCGGGTGGAGTGTGAAATAAAAAGACAAACCCAAAAATGCACTAATAAACAGGGCAAAAAGTGGCAAAATGGCAGTAATTTTATTAAATTTTTTCATTTGCGCTTACCTAATGAAAAAACATTAAAAAAATTAATAAAACGCACAAAAATTGAGTGATTTTATCGGTACATAAATTAAGCAGATATTATTTTTTAATCAAAAATCATATAATTAAATGCCAAGATAAGCAATATAAAAAACCTCTTTTTATTTCAAAAGAGGTTTTGTGTTATGTTGTGTTATAAAGTATTTTATTTTGTTAAGTTATGTTATTAAACCAAGGAATTAGCACATTGTCGGTAAAGTTTGAGAGCCAGCCGAACACAGTACTCGACACGGGGTTATCCGCAAGCAGACCGTTCAACCATTCGCCAAATGATGGAATTACAGGACTGAGTAAGTACGAAATCACGAAAACAATCGACACGAGCAAGGCGCCCTTGAAAAGCCCTAGCACAAAACCAAACAACCTATCCAACCCGCCAACGACACTATTTTGAGTGATTGAATCAAAAATTCTATCCAAAATCGCGATAACAATCCTAAATAATACAAATAAGATTACTACCGAAATCACAACCGCCAGCACAACACCCAATTCGTGAGCGAAATCCGCAATAAAACTCGGGTCCGCAGAGCCTCCCGGGTAGGCGGAATTTTGCCAATAATTAGCGCCCATAAAAATTTCGGCAAACTTATTTAGGAAAAAATTCGGTATCGCACCAGTTTCGCCCGCTACACAGTATGGCGTAATCGGGTCGACTAGAGCATTCCCAAGCGCAGTGCTCATCCCAAACCAACTCTCGAGCAGGTTGCTAAAGGGCTTTGCTAGCCAAATAGACAGCCCGAGGGTCACTAAAGTGCCGAAAAATCTCAGTAGACTACGCAAAAACCCGCGAAACATTCCCGCAAACGCGATTGCGAGAACTAGCACGATTAAAACAATGTCCAACCAAGCCATTACTCACTCCTTTTATTTTTTTGAACAAATTATCAATTTGAGTCTAGCATAAAGAACCGCATTATGCAATACCTTTGGACACAAAAAATCGCTTATTTTTAATGAATTTTCACAAAATACACGCTTTTTACACGATTTTAACTAAAAAAGAGGCTGTTTTCAAACCTCTTTTAGATATTTGTGGCACCTAGCACAATGATTACAATACTGAGAATAATCATCCCCACACCCGCCAGTACAAGGACTAAACTATTATGCTCCCGCGACTTAATAGCACGCTCTGTCGACCTCGAGTAGCGAAAATGCTCGACATCGACATTCAAGTTATTTTCATCAGCGTAAAGGTACGCATCACAATAGCGCTGGTTTAAAATCTCCTCTTTCAGCGCCTTGTGGCGAAAATGCCTATTTAGAGTAAATGCCGCCGATGCTACCAGCAAAAAAATCCCCGAAAAAATAGCAAAGCCCGACCACACCGCCACTAAACAAGCCGAAACTATGGCGAGCGCCACCCCTGCTATTACTATAATCGTGTAAATTGATACCCTCATCGCACTCCTACAAAATCGCGCCGACTACTACCGCAGCAACAATTACCAAAGTCCCTATCACTTGAATGACAATAAACCAAGCATTGCGCTTGGACTTCGCGTAATAAAAACCAGAAACTATTGTAATAAAATACGCAAAAATGTTAGCGATAAACGCAAACGCGGTCGCTAAATCCAAAATTTGAAAGTTTGGTATACTACCGCCATCGCCACTGATTGCCGAAGCGATTAACGAAATAATTAGCGCCACCGCGATACATATGGTCGCCACAAACCCCATAAAGTTCAGCGCGCGCTTAAATTCAAGATTTGCCACTATGTACTCCTTTTAGGCAAAAGCCAATCATATAATCTTATTATACGATTAATTACTGAAAAAAGT
>CASEHF010000036.1 GCA_949287685.1 uncultured Christensenella sp.
GTTGACAGTCTTAAGGGCTTAAAAGAAAACGTTATTGTCGGTCGTTTGATACCAGCCGGCACGGGTAATGTTTTGCGGGCTCTGAAACGTGTTGCCGCCCAGAATGATAAAGAAATTCAATCTCTGAAAGAAGAGGCTGCTGCGGCGCAGTTGGAGGCTTCTTCTAACGAATAGATTGCTATTTACGGTATAGAAACGTAGTACAAAAACCCCCTCATGCATTTGAGGGGGCTTTTTGTTGTTTTTTTTGAGAATAAAATGTTGTTTTAGAGAGAATGGATTAACATATCTTGAAAGATTTTTGTCGGAGTATTTGTGGAAAAGTAAAACATTTTTTAGAGGCAAAACCTTCGGCTTTTTTGTGAAGACGTTGCCTTTTTTAAATATCAAGACACTTTTTTTGGTCGATGCCTTTTCGTTGGCATTCCATTAGTCGATCACTGTCGGGAAGATTTTCTTTATCTCCATAATTATACATGTCAGCATCAAATGTTGATTTATCATCTCGCTCAAGTAGGGGATCTGTTAAAATGTTTTTTTCAACGTTTTTGATGTGAAAATCCTTGTCATTGTTCCTTAAGTAGGGGGCTTTATCAAAGCCGATTGTTTGAAAGCCACAAGGCTTTTTTTCAAGTATCATTGTTTTCTCCTTACAAATAAAACTAAAAAAGAAATAAGATGTTTCGAGCTAGTTTTAAACCCAATCAAAAGTTTGAAATATATCACATGATAGTTGTGCAAAAAAGCTGGCGTTTTTTTTGCACTTTGACTATAGTAAATAGAGGCTTAGAGGAGGAAAGAAAATAGAGATGTTGATGCCGCTATTGTTGATTGTTCTTGGGTTTGTTTTGCTGATGGGAGGTGCTGAGTATACGGTGCGTGGTGCGGTTGCAATAGCAAATCGGTTGCATATTCCAAGTTTAATTGTCGGTTTGACTATTGTTGCTTTGGGAACTTCTGTTCCGGAGTGCGTGGTGAGTATTAAATCGGCATTAAGTGGAAACGCCGGTATTTCGGTGGGAAATGTTATTGGGTCTAATATTGCCAATGTTTTGCTCGTTTTGGGGGCTTCTGCTTTAATCTATCCCATTAGTTGTGATGGAAAGGCTTTTTATAGAGATTTTTCATTTTTGTTTGTGGTTACGCTTGTTTTTTCTTTCTTTGTGATTAATGGCAGGTTCATTAATTGGAATGGTTGGGTATTGTTGGGCTTTTTGATTTTGTTTTTGATTTATAATTATATTGGAGCGCAATCAGATGAAAATTTTGAAAATGAAATTCCCTCACAATTAGTTGATTGTGGTTGGTTGATTATTTTGTTTGCGTTAGTCCTGTTTGTGGACATATATCATCTATTTATTTGAGGTAAAAAATGAGTACATTGCAAAAGTTAAAGGAATTGGGCTTTGATGAAAATAGGTTAAAGTTGGATAGTGCGACTTATTCGCAAAGCGCTGATGAGTGCGTTGTCAATTTTGTATATCCTGAATCAATGCCACTTACCGATGAGGAGAGGGAAAGCATACGGACACTTATTGTTGGCGAAGTAGGCAAGGTTTGCTCTGCCGCGGTGAAGTTTAATAAAAGTTGTTTTGATGCTGATGTCATTAGAAAACGAATAAATGAGTATTTCGACACTGAATATAAGGCGCTTAGTCTGGTATTTTCGCCTAATGATATTGATATTTTTGAGGATGAGTGCGGGGCGAATATCGTGTTTACTTGCGACACGATGACAAAACAAGTGCTAGAAAATAAGGGGTTCGTTTCTTCGCTTGAGGCTTTCCTAAAGCATAAATTTTTCATCAACTTTAATATTTCTGTAATTGGCAAGGAGGTTGATGTTTCGTTAGATGACTTAATTACTAAACCCGAGGATATTACGACCACTCTTAGTTATTGTTTAGAAAAAGAAAAAGAAATAAACAAATTTGAGGTTGAATCTAAGGAAACGATATACGGGAAAAGCGCTACCGTGCCGCCGATTTTAATTTCAGATTTACCGCATGAAAATGGCCAGGCTGTCGTTTTAGCGGGGGAAGTGTTATCACCAATGATTACTACATTTACTCGCAAATCGAGAGTTGATGGTGCAGACCCAGAGGAGCGCAAACGCTTTACTTTTACTCTGCGTGACCCGAGTGGAAAGATTGATGTTGTTATTTTCCCGAAGGAGGAGGATGTCGAAAAACTCGAGGGCATCACCGAGGGAATGGAGTTAATAGTAAATGGCATAGTGAGCATTTTTAATGATAGGATAAATATAAAGGCACAAGGGCTGACAAATTGTATCGTTAAGACAAAAGAGCTTGCAAAGGTTTATCGTAAGGTGAATTCAAGATACAACTTTGTGGTTCCAAAGCCAGTTAGCGAAATTCAGCAAATGGATTTGTTTAGTTTAACTGAGAAAAAGACAGATTATTGGGATACGCATGATACTGTGGTGGTATTTGACTTTGAGACAACGGGGCTGGATGCGCGCAGTTGTAAAATAATCGAAATCGGCGCAGTCAAGATTAAAAAGGGTTCTATTATTGAGACTTTTCAAACATTAATAAACCCAGGTGAGCCAATCCCAGAGGAAATAACCGAAATTACACACATTGATACCTCAATGGTTGTAGATGCGCCATCAATTGACCAAGTGCTGCCAGATTTTTATAAATTTACTTATGGCTCGGTACTAAGTGCATATAATATAGATTTCGACTATCAGTTTTTAGCAAATAATGGAAACCGTTTGCGATTATTGTTTGATAATGAGCAGATAGATACCTTAAAACTCGCTAGAGACAAAGTTCCGAGTTTAGGCAACTATAAGTTAGGTACAGTAGTAAAAGCATTAAATATTACACTTGTAAACGCACACCGCGCGTTGGCAGATGCTTATGCCACGGCAAAAGTTTTTATAAAATTAATATAATATGTATGTAAAACTATTGATTTTTAACTTTTTTTGTGATAAAATACTATAAAGACTTATGAGTGGGTTGTGCCCACTCATAACTTTTAATTTCAATCAGGAGTTTTGATTTAAATGATTAATAGCAAAGATTTCTTTTTAGCATTGGAGCAATTAGCAAAAGAAAAAAACATTGACAAGGAGTTCTTTATATCAGCGCTAGAGAGCGCGCTAGTTAGCGCATACAAGAAAAACTTTGGCGAGGCTCGTAGTGCGGCGGTGAAACTCAACCCAGAAAAGAACACAATAAAGGTTTACGCATACAAGACAATCGTAGATGAAGTTGTAGACCCAGACAAGGAGATTAGTCTCGATGAGGCTAAGAATATTAAGTCTACTTATAAAGTAGGCGATGTCGTGTCTGAAGAGGTTACGCCTAAGAGTTTTGGTAGAATTGCTGCACAGACTGCAAAACAGGTAATAATGCAGAGACTTCGTGAGGCGGAGCGTGAAAACCTGAGCGCTGAAATGAATAGTAAGAATGACCAGTTGACTACAGCAATTGTGCGTAGAAAGGATAACGAAAATGTCTATGTCGAACTCAGTGGCGTTGACAAAGAGGGCGTGCTAAATTCGCGAGACATTATCCCAGGGGAGAACCTTGAGATTGGTCAGCACATAAAGGTGATGTTTAAGCGCGTGCGCGACAATATTTTTGGAAATGCAGAGATTCAGGTCACTAGGACTACTCCTAATTTTGTGCGCAAATTATTCGAATTAGAAGTTCCTGAAATTCAATCTGGCGATGTTGAGATTAAAGCCATCGCGCGTGAGGCGGGTATTAGGACTAAGATGAGTGTTGCTAGCACTAATCCCAATGTAGACCCTGTAGGAGCAATCGTTGGCGTGCATGGTGCCAGGATTAATTCCGTGCAAAATGAAATCGGGAATAAAGAGCGTATCGATGTAGTGCTATATGATGGGGATATCTTTGAATACATTGCAAACGCTTTGAGTCCTGCAGAGGTTATTAGTGTAGAAATCAATCAAGAGGCAAAGACTAGCAAGGTAATCGTGCCGGACAACAAACTTAGTCTCGCTATTGGTAAGGATGGTTGCAATGTTCGTTTGGCCGCTAAACTTACAGGTTGGAAAATCGATGTTAAGAGCGAATCAAGCATAGCAAAAGAGGAGCAAAGTAGACAAGTTCAGGAATTTACTTCTAGTTTTGACAGCGATAATCCAGATAGTGACATTGATATCTTTGAGGATATTCAGGGTGTCTAGGAGGAGTTATGCAAGAAAAAAGCACACCACTCCGTATGTGCTGTGTGACTCGAGAAATGTTGCCAAAGGCTAAATTGATTAGACTGGTTAAAACCGAGAGTGGGATAAAGATTGACAATTTCAAAAAAATTAGTGGCAGAGGTGCGTATATTTCTAAATCAAAGGAAGCAGTCGCCCTTGCTCGTAAACGAAAAGTATTAGAGCGCACATTTAAGTGCGATGTTGGGAGTATTTACGATAAATTGGAGGAATATGTCAATGGAGATGGAGATATGTAGATATCTAGGGCTTGCTCGTAGGGCTAATGGAATAATATACGGTTTGGAGAATATTAAAAAAACTATCGATAGTATACACTATTTGTTGGTATGTGACACAGCCTCGGATAATCTTTATGAGGAGATTTGTTACCTTTCGATAAATAAAAAAATACCAATGCATAAAATGGAATATATGACACTGGACCAGGCATTAAATACTGATAATTGTAAGGCTATCGGTATTACAAACCCGCATTTGGCATCACAAATTAAACATATTTTAGATAAGGAGAATTAGTTTGACTAACCAAAATCAAGGCAAAAAGACCGTTACTTTTAATAACTTGCGTACAATTTCGGAGATTAATAACCAAAATCTCATAAAAATGAACAGAGACACCGAGGCAATGCGCTCTGACTTGGAAGCGATTGCTAAAAATATAAGGGTACTTCTGCGCGAATTTGACAATCAAAAGGTCGAGAAGGAAACCGTAGCGGAATTAGAAGTTAACAAACCTATAGAAAGCCCAAAACCGCAAACAATCGAAGCAAAAGGCAATGGGACTATCGTTCGCCAATTCGGGGATAAAAACCGAAATCAAGGCACGCGCCCTAACAAGCAGGAAAATCACGCAAGTGGTCAGCAGGGTAAACATTCTAATCCGCAACAACAGAAAACCAGTAATCGCAATAACAACAATGCTCGCCAAACTATTACCGAGGTAGTCCCTGAGGTTAGTATCCCGCAACCTAACAAGCGTGTATTTGATAAGCGTAAGGATGATAAGCGAAAAAATAGTTATGATGACTTTGGTCGTAACAATAAGCGTAATATCATGCGAAAAGGTTTGCTAGAGGAGAATTCTATCGAGGAGCGAATTCGCTCAAATCGCAAGTTAAAGAATAAAAAGAAAGTGGAGCAGCCTACGGTCGTTTCTGCGCCTATTGACCACGCAGTTATTACGACTGAGACCATTACTGTAAAACAATTGTCTGAAAAAACAGGTAGGTCTGTAGCGGATATTTTAAAGCAGTTAATGGTACTAGGTATGATGTCGAATGTAAACTCCTCTATTGACTTTGCCACTGCAGAACTGGTGTCGAGCGAGTTGGGTGTAGTGCTAGAACAAAAATTAGAGAAGTCATCAGAGGAAAAACTCGCTGAGGAATTTGGTGTTGTGGATGGCGTAGCAGATGAAAATAGCGTACCCCGCCCACCAATTGTGACTGTTCTTGGTCATGTTGACCACGGTAAGACAAGTCTATTAGATTTTATTCGTAAGACTCATATTCAGAGCCAAGAGGCTGGTGGTATTACTCAAAACATCTCTGCATATCAAATACAAACTATGGGTAGGCTGATAACATTTATTGATACTCCAGGACACGAGGCGTTTAGCGCTATGCGCGCTCGTGGTGCTAGCGTTACGGATATTGCAATTTTAGTGGTCGCTGGTGATGATGGTGTAAAGCCTCAAACTTTAGAGGCGATTAAACATATCAAGGCCGCTAAAATTCCTATGATTGTAGCCGTAAACAAAATGGATAAGCCTGAGGCTAATTTCGACCGAGTAATGCAACAATTAGCCGAGGCTGATGTGATGCCTGAGCAGTGGGGCGGTGACACAATTTTTGTGCCTATTTCTGCTCTTACTGGACAAGGGGTTGATAAACTTCTCGAAATGGTGCTTTTGGTTGCTGATGTCAATGATTTGCGCGCAAATCCAGAACGCCACGCACTAGGTATGGTGATTGAGGCAAAACTAGATAAGGGTAAAGGTCCTATTGCTACCGCCATAATTTTAAATGGTACTTTGAAGGTGGGTGACACAATCATTTCAGGTGTTCATGCTGGTAAAGTGCGTGCATTGATTGATGACAAGGGTAAAACTATTCGCCAGGCGCCACCAAGTTCACCTATTTCGATTTTAGGTCTCGATGGAGTGCCGAATGCAGGGGACCAACTATATGCTGTGGATGCAAAATTGAGTAAAAATGTCCTCGCAGAGCGTAAACGCAAAATCCAGCAGGAAAAGATTAATGCTAAAAATGTGTTTAGTATGGAGGAGTTTTTATCAAAGTCTGCAGACAGCGAGAAAAAGGTGCTTAATGTCATTGTTAAGACAGATGTACAGGGTTCATTTGAGGCATTGACTCCAATTTTAAATAAAATCAACAATGAGGAAGTCCGTGTAGAATGTATTCACGGAGGTGTCGGTACTATCAATGAGACCGATGTGCTACTTGCGCGAAATGCAAATGCGCTAATTATCGGCTTTAATGTAAAGCCCGACTCAAAGGCGCAGGCGCTTGCTGAGCATGATAAAGTGGAGATTTACTTAAGTAAAATTATTTATCAAATTTCCGACTATGTCACCAAGAAAATTAAGGCAATGCGCACTCCTGTGTTTGAGGAGCAAGTTATCGGACACGCTGAGGTTATTCGTACATTTAAGATTAGCCGTATTGGTACAGTTGCAGGTTGTGTAGTAAAGGATGGTAAAATAACTAAAAATAGTAAAATTAGACTATTTAGAAAGGGCGAAAAGATTGTAGAGACTACAATTACCACATTGCAGCGTGACCGCGAGGATGTAAAAGAAGTCGTTGCGGGTATGGAGTGTGGTATCAAAATGGAAGGGCATAACGATATCTTGCTAGAGGACATTATCGAGGCCTTTGTAATGGTTGAGGTAGAGAGAGATTAGAGGAGGTAATCATGCAGGAAACTAGATTGCAGCGTGTAAATAGCGAGATAAAAAAGGCATTGAGTCAAATTTTATCCGAGGAAATTCGTGACCCGAGACTTCATGAGGGATTAATTAGCATCACGAGCGTAGATACCACAAATGACCTAAGTCATTGTACAATTTATGTTAGTATATATAATAGTAAAGAGCGTGTTATCTATATTTTTCACACTTTGCAGCATAGCGCTGGTTTTATCCGCAAACTACTTTCAAAAAAGGTAGATTTGCGTATTACACCCGAACTTCACTTTAAACTTGATGAAGGCTATGAAAATAGCGAAAAAATGTGTAAGTTGATTGATTCGCTAAACATTCCTGCGGAGGAAAATAGTGAAAACTAAAGCGTTTGCTAAAAATTTATTAAAAACCTGTAGCCATGCGAATCGCGTGGCTATTTCAGGTCATAAAAACCCTGATTATGATAGTATTTGCTCGTGTTTGGCTATGCAGGAAATTCTACACCAGTGTGATATTGAGGCCGACATTATTCTTGAAAAACCGCTTGATTTGGCATTTGCTCCAGTGGTAAAAGAAAACAAGTTCGTTTACGAGCCGTGTGGTGAGTATGATGTAGTGATTAGTGTCGACACCCCAGAGAAAAATATGTTACCGAGTGTTGTTTTGGGGTTAATTGAACAGGCAAAATTTACTTTTGCTATTGACCACCATAAAGACCATTCATACTATATGGGGTCAGCACAAGTATTCGAAGGCGAGTCGAGCGCGTGCGAGGTAATTTTTAAATCATTTGAGCCTTATTTTTCTCTAAATTTGCGACTATCTACTATATTTTATATGGGTATATATGCAGATACTGGGGGCTTTGTGTATTCAAATACGCACTCATCTACTTTCGAGATTTTGTCGAAACTGCTAGTTTTTGATATTCACCCTGATGAAATTGTTCAAAATTATTTTATGAAAATCAACGCGGGTGCGTTTGAAATGTTTCGCCGCGCATTAAATAGTGTAGAATTTTATGAAAATGATCAAATAGCCGTGTCGGCATTGCGTGTTACTGATTTTGAGGAGACAAAGGTTTCGTATGGTGATAGTAAATTAATTGTCGATTATCTCCAGCGTATTGCAGGGGTCAAAGTAGCAATAAGCGTGTTTGAACCAGAAAAAGGCGAATATCATATCTCTTTACGCACGGCTAGTCCAGATGTAGATGTCTCGCTGATTGCCAAAAGATTTAATGGTGGCGGACATACTCGCGCGAGTGGACTAAAACTTGTGGGGGAGTACGGTAAGGCGCTGAATGCGTTACTAAATCAAACTAAAACAGTATTAGGAATTGAAAAATGAATGGTTTTATAAATTTAAACAAGCCAGTTGGTATTTCCAGTGCACAAGCGGTTGCGCGGGTAAAACGCATTCTCAATTTACCTAAAGCAGTTAAGATTGGGCATATGGGCACCCTTGACCCACAGGCCAGTGGTGTTTTGATAATCGCTTTAGGGCGGGCGACTCGTGCATTTGATTTGCTATTAAAAAAACATAAGACCTATATGGCGGAATTTACTTTTGGATATGAGACAGATACTCTCGATAGCGTGGGTAATGTCACGACTTGCGGCTGTAAAATTCCTAGTGAAAATGAAATTAAAGCGGTCTTGCCTCAATTTTTTGGGAAAATTGAACAGTTGCCACCACAATTTAGCGCAAAAAATGTCAATGGTGTTCGTGCGTACGATTTGGCAAGACAAGGAAAAATTGCAGATTTGAGACCATGTGAGGTCGAAATTTACGACTTTTCCTTGTTGAGGGCAAAAGATGCGGCAACTTTCGAATTTAATATTGAGTGCAGTGGCGGGACCTATATTCGTAGCCTGTGTAGAGATTTGGCGGCAGCCCTCCAAACAAAGGCTACCATGACTTCGCTTTGTCGCACTAAAACTGGTTTTTTTGATATACAAAACTCAATTACTTTCGAAAATTTAACAGAAAGAGCCATTATTCCTATTGATAATGTATTCGCCGAACTAAATAGGCTGGATTTAACTACAAAAGAAGCCGAGGATTTAGGTTTTGGCAAAAAATTAAAACTAAATTACCCTATTGGCTTATATCTTGTTTATGCAAATGATGAATTTTTGGGGATTTGCGATGTTACTCGAGAGTATAATCTAAAGAGGAGAGTGTAAATGATTAGATTTGGTCCATCAGGCAATAGTGAGGCCTTTTATGAGGAGGGGCACAAGGAAACTGCCGAGGCCCCAGAGTGGTTACATAACATGGGGTTGAATGCATTCGAATATTCCTTTACTTTAGGGCAGTTTTTAAATGATAAAACTGCTGAAAAGATTTTGACTGAAGGTAAGAAGTACGACATAGAATTTAGCGTTCACGCACCGTTTTATATCAATTTTGTAAATTCTAGTGATACCGCTCGCGAAAACAACTATAAATTTATGATGAATAGTGTAGAGGGCCTTAAAAAACTAAATGGTAGGCACTGTGTGTTTCACATTGGTTCGCAGTTAAAGTTTACCCGTGAAGAAGCATTTAAGAATTTGAAAGAAAATTTTTTAGATTTTGTGCAGGAATTTGAAAAGAAGGAAAGTGGAGTTTTCTTATGTCCTGAGGCTATGGGCAAATATACTCAAATGGGCACTGTTGATGAAATTTTTGAGATTTGTAGTTGGAGTGACTGTCTAATTCCCACACTCGATTTTGGACATATCAATTGCGTAATGCAGGGAGCGTTAAAGACAAAAGAGGACTTTTTAGCCATTTTAAATAAAGGTATAAATAAAATCGGTTTTGAAAAAATGCGCGATTTGCATATACATTTTTCAAAAATTATGTACGGGGCAAAGGGTGAGATAAAACACCTTACATTTGATGATACCGAGTACGGACCTGAGCCCTTGCCAATGCTAGAGGCAATTTATGAATTAAAGCTAGAGCCCGTGATTATTAGCGAATCGGCGGGTACTCAAGCGCGCGATTCGAAAATTATGCGTGACATTTATATGAATATAAAATAGTTGATTTTTATATAAAATTATGATATTATAAAATATACTTTATTTTTTTACAAGGAGATTATTATGATTTCAGCATCAGAATTAAGAAAGGGTATGTGTTTTGAGTGGAATGGTCAAATTTATACCGTTCTAGACTTTGAGCACAATAAACACGGCCGTGGTGGCGCTGTTGTTTGGATACAAATGCGCAATGTAGCGACAGGAGCAAATGTGGAGAA
>CASEHF010000037.1 GCA_949287685.1 uncultured Christensenella sp.
CATTTATACGAAGTTAATGGCTGGCAGTGGAAGTAGGCTGACCCCCTCTACTGTGCTGTTTGTATTGCTTCACTCAGTTTTACACTAACCACTTTACTAACACCCTTCTGTTCCATTGTAACACCGTAGAGGTTGTCCGCCAACTCCATAGTGGGTTTACGGTGAGTGATGACAATAAATTGTGTCTCGCCTGCAAAGCGATGTAGGTACTTTGCGAAGCGCTCTACATTTGCATCATCGAGTGCCGCATCAATCTCATCGAGCAAGCAGAATGGCATTGGTCGCAATTTTAAAATTGCAAACAAAATCGCAATTGCGGTTAGCGACTTTTCACCACCACTAAGCAAATTGAGGTTGCCTAGCGCCTTTCCTGGCGGCTCTGCGATAATATCAACGCCCGCGGTTAGCACATCATCATCGGTTAGCACAAGTCTCGCCTTTCCGCCACCAAACAGTTCCCTAAATATGCGCGAGAAATTTTCATTGATTTTTTGGAATTTCTCATCAAACTGCTCGGTCATTTGTGCACTAAGCTCGTTTATAACTGTCATAATATCGTTTTCAGCAGTCCTCAAATCATCGAGTTGTGTAGAAAGTTCGGTATAGCGCGCATCAAGTTCTTTACTGTCCTCGATTGCATTCACATTTACATGACCAAGTTTGCTAATTTCGCGCTTCAGTTCGTTTATGCGAGTCTGCGCACCCTCAGCATCAAACTCGGGGTCTTTTAGTTCAAGAGCTGTGAGATAAGTGAGTTCATAATCCTCCAAAATTCGGTCTTGCATATTCTCGATATTGGTATCAATTTGCGCAAGTTTAGCCTCCTCTTGGTAAATGCGCTCTTGGATTTTAGCATACTCGTTTGTAACACGCGTACGCTCTGCCTCAATATCCGCAAGCCCCGAATGCAAGTCTTGCTTCAACTCCTCCATTTCCGAAACCTTTGCTTTTACTGCATCAAGTTTACGAGTAATGTCTTCATCCTCGCCATTTTGGGAACCTGCATCAAGTTCTTTTGCTGTCTCGATTGTACGCGCGTTTTTGATAAGCAACGAGTTGTTCTCATCAATATTCGCACTCAACTCCTCCTGCTCCTCTACTAGGCGCTCGATGTCGTTATCAACTGATTCAATCTTACTCGAAAGAGTCGCAATCTGCACCTTTAAATCAGTGATTTGAGTACTCAAACTGTCGCGCTTTTCGCGCAGAACATCATATTGATTGACACTTCCCGTGCTTCCCTTTGATTCAGGTATTTCGCCAGCATCCATTGCTCGGGTGGTCGTTAATTCCTGCTCTAAAATTTGCTTGCGTGCGGATAGTCTAGAGAGTTCCTGCATAATTTCATCGAGTTCGCTAGAATAAAGTTCTCTATCCTCTTGGGAATGTTTGAGTATTTCCTCTTTTTGTGCCAGTTCAATATCGCAATCATGTAACACATTCGCTTGGGACTCAATTTCTTTTGAGAGTTTAGTGAGCATTTCGCTGTATACAGCAAGTGTGTTTTTCTGCTCCTCAACCTTGCTACGCTGCGACTTTATGCGCTCGGCAATAGTCTCTATTTCACGCTCGCGAGATAAAAGGTTGTTTATTTCGGCCTTTTTACTACCACCTGTAATGGAACCTGCTGGATTAATGACATCGCCATCAAGTGTCACAATTTTAAAACCAAAATGCGAACTATTTGCGAGTCTAACCGCTGTATCCATTGTGTCAACAATTACGGTGTTTCCTAACAAGTTTTTAAACACAGGCTCTAAATTAGAGTCGTACTGAATCAACTCATTCGCAACACCGTAGCACCCAGCACTTTTTAGCAGTGGGCGCAAATTATCGTTTATGTATTTTGGCTTCATTGAGGAAATCGGTAAAAATGTAGCACGGCCATATTTGCGCGACTTTAGATAGTTTACGAGTTGCTTTGCATCCTGCTCATTACGAGTAACTATGCTTTGTACAGCAAAGCCGAGCGCCATTTCAATAGCAGTCTCCAACTGCGCAGGCACTGTAATTAACTCACTCACAACGCCAATTAACAGGTGTCGAAGTTCTATATTCTTTGAGGCATCGAGAAATAACTTCCGCACAGTACCGTTGTACCCCTCGTAATCTGCTTGCATCTCATTAAGCAATTTAGCGCGAGATTCCAATTTATTAAGTTCAGCACTAGCAATGCTAAAGTTCTCGCGCAAGTCTCGCTCTCCCTCTTCCACACTCGCCACATTCTCACGCAGCGCTGTTAGGTTGTCCCATGCATTTCGCCTATTTTCGCTAGCCACTGCACAATCATCTTGCGCCTGTTTTTCGATGATTAAAGCACCATCGCGCTTGCTTTCGACTGAAGTTTTGCGCTGGTTTAATTCATCCTCGCGCTCATCAATCGCAGCAATCTCAGTTTCAAGTCTCGAAATATTTGCTTTGATATCACTAAGTTTTGACAGAGCATCTTGCATTTCCTGTTGCGAACCGCTCACCGCATCCTCGCTAACTCTCAACTGCTCCATTACTCCCGCATAAATTTGCTCAAGTTCATCAAGTTTTGCACGCAAGCCGTTTATTTCCTCTACGCTACTACTTTTTTCTGTTTGCTTTACCTGCAATTCATCATTTATTCTCACAAACTCGATTTTGTCTTGGTCAATTTCTGCTTGAATCTTTGCCGATTGCTCTTGTAAATATTCGAGTTTTGCCTGTGCGACCCTACGGTCACCCGCAGTTTTTTCGAGGCTAACAGTGAGTTTTAAAATTTCATCACGCAAAGACTGAATTTGCTCATCAATCGCCTTTATACCCTCGAGCGATTGATTTTGTTTGTCGATTGTCGCCTGAACTTGTGTTTCTTTATCAGTAGACTGCTCACGCAAGCCCTCAAGTAAATCATTTATGCGCTGTTTATTTAAATTTGCGTTTTCATAGTGATAAATATAGTTATTAACCTCTTGGTACTTGAGTTTATCACGAAAATCAAGGTATTTTTTTGCCTTTTCCGCTTGGTCTCGCATAGGGTTTAACTGACGCTCAATCTCGGTAACCGTAGTCTCTAGCAAAGTTAAATTTTCGCGAGTACGAGTAAGTTTACGCTCCGCCTCGATTTTGCGCTCCTTAAACTTTGCAATACCAGCGGCTTCCTCAAAAATCACACGCCTATCCTCAGGTTTGCTAGCGACTATTTGCTCTACTTTACCTTGTCCAATTATTGAATAACCATCACCACCGATACCACTGTCGTGCAGTATATTTCTTATGTCTTTTAGTAGACAAGGTGTGTGATTTAAACTATATTCACTAGTACCAGACCTATAAAGTTTACGCGAAATAACAACCTCATCATAATCGACATTAAATTGATGGTTTTCATTAGTAAAAATTAGAGAAACTTCACAAAAGGACAAACTTTTGCGATTTTCCGAACCTTTAAATATTACATCCTGCATACAACTACCGCGCAGATTCTTGGAGGATTGTTCCCCGAGAACCCAGCGAATTGCATCGGCAAAGTTAGACTTTCCGCAACCATTAGGGCCTACAATTGCGGTTATACCACTACTAAATTCTATTGCGAGTTTGTCAGCGAATGATTTAAACCCCAAGACTTCTATTCTCTTAAAACTCAATGTTTTCTCCTTTTTTAGCAAATTATTCGGTTGTTTCGAATTTAACCTCACTCAGCGTATTGCCAATTTTACTTAACAAATCGCGCTCAGCATATTCCTTTACCTGCTCAATACTAGCGAGCATCCCCACTAAATCTGCAGACCCATGCGACTTTACCACAATCTGCTTTGTCCCGAGCAATGGTGAACCACCATATGCCTGATAGTCATATCTTTTGAGGGCGTTTTTCAAGGGCTTCATCGCAAACAGCCCGCCAATTTTCCCCATAGTCGTTGACTTTAGCCCTGATTTTATAACCTTAACTAAGTTTACAATAGTACCCTCTATACTCTTAAGTAATACATTCCCCGAAAATCCATCGGTAACAATCACATCACAATCACCATTTAACACATCGCGGGCCTCGATATTTCCTATAAAGTTTATAGGGAGATGCTGCAATTCGTGGTAAGCAGATTTCCTCAATTCATCGCCCTTTGCCTCCTCGGTACCTACATTAAGTAGTGCGACTCGCGGCTGATTAATATTCTGCATAACACGCATATACTCGCTACCCATTAGCGCAAAGTGGCACAAATTTATAGGTTTACAATCCATATTAGCACCACAATCAATAAGCAGCACTCTGCCTCCTTTGATTGTAGGTAACATTGGCGCAAGTGCGGGCCTTGATAGTCCCGATAATCTACCGAGTTTTAGCACCGCACCACTAAGAACTGCGCCCGTACTACCCGCGGAGACCATACCAGCATACTCGCCAGTTTTGAGTTTGTCAATACAAACGACTAGCGAACTATTTTTCTTAGTCCTAATCGCCTCAACTGGCGCCTCATTACAAGTAATCACATCAACAGCATTAGATAAAACTAAACGGGATTTGTCATAGTTTTGATTCAAAAGCAATGGCTCCAACTCCTCGACCTTTCCAACAATTTCAATAGAAATATTTTCGTGTTTATTTAGCGCCGCTACTGCCGCCTCGACAACAACAGCCGCTCCCTTATCCGCCCCATACGCATCAAGTAATATTTTAAACATAATGACCTCTTTAATTAAAAAATATGCTAAAATAAATTTTAGCATACTTATGATAAAAACACAAACAAAATGGCGGAAATTTCGCACTTTAGGTATAAAAACAAATAAAAAGTGCCTGTAATTAAGTTAGGCACTCTTTTTTTCATCATTCTTATTTTTCTCTAAAACAAGCACTTGTTTACCATCGTAGTAACCGCACTTCTTGCAAACGCGGTGAGCGAGCTTTGGCTCGTGACAACGAGGACATTCTACAATTGCTGGCGAAGTGATTTTCCAATTCGCCGCTCTAGAACGAGTCTTTGCTTTAGAGGTCTTTGATTTAGGTACTGCCATTTCCCTTGAACCTCCATAAAAAATATGTAAAAATTATTTACAGTGATGATTATATCTTATTTTGACACAAAAGTCAACGCATATACCACGATTTTTTTATTTTTTATAAAACATCATTTGTTTAAATTTATAAACTATGTTATAATTGGTTATATTAAATAGCGAGGTTTAAATTATGAAGTTTTGCGCAGTAATATGCGAATATAACCCTTTTCATAATGGGCACCAGTACCACATAAAGGAAAGTTTGAGGCAAAGTGGCTGCGATGCGTGCCTATGCATTATGGGTGGAAATTTTACCCAACGCGGTGAGCCAGCGATTTGTGAAAAGTATACACGCGCTAGCATGGCGATTGCAGGAGGTGCTGCCGCAGTCGTACAGATTCCCACCTATTTTTGTACTGGAAATGCCGAAGTTTTTGCACAAGCAGCAATAAAAATTGCTACCAGTTTCGCCTCAGTCACTCATATCTCCTTTGGCAGTGAATGTGGCGACATTAGGTCGCTTTCGGAACTAGCGAAGTTTTTATCTAAGGAGCCTTCCTTCTACAAAGCGCGAATAAAGCGCAACCTAAATGATGGATTTTCGCTAGGTAGGGCAAAGACTCACGCGCTACAAGAATGTATCGATGCGGGATTAGTCAAATTTACGCGCCCCGAGGTTGTCGCTCACCTACTCGACACCCCTAACAACATATTAGCGGTCGAATACCTGCGCGTGCTATTCTCTACTGGCAGAAAAGATATTACACCTATCACCGTAAAGCGCATTGATGAAAACAGTAATACAAAAGATGAGGAAGCATTTGAGTACAATCTATCTAGTGCCACCGCCATTCGTGAGTCCGTATACCGCAGTAAACACATTTGGAACATTCGCAAATTTATCCCGACAGAACCGTACCAAATTTTTGCTAGCACTTTGCGTACAATAGGGATTCCTGATATGGACATTTGGGGGAATTTGGCGCTGTATCGCTTCCGCACGGGGACTCCTAGTGACTTAGCATTAAACTACGATGTGGTCGAAGGAATTGAAAACAAAATGATAACCGCCGCTCGTGAAAATGTAGATTATCGCTCATTTATTGAAGCGTGTACATCGCGTAGATTTACCCAATCACGCATTCAGCGTATTGTCACTGCGTGCCTATTGAATTTTCGTGCGGAGTATGTAAAGCATATTTATGAAATCGATAAACTTCCCTATATTAAACTACTGGCCTGCAAAAACCAAAAAGAAGTCTTGTCCAGCCTAAACGAATGTAATACGATACTTGTCACCCGCAAACAAGATGCTATAGCGGCGCAAAACGATGCATTTGCGCAAATACTAATGTTTGCTGAGGATAAGGCAACTTATCTATATACCCTCCTACTCGATGTTACGAAAGACCAGCAAAAAGACTTTAATATAAGCGACATCTATATGAAGCCATTATTTATAAAATAAAATATACTTTAAGAGGTAAAACCATGAAGTTAAAAGGACTAAACACTGAATCTGAACAAGATGTAGTAATGCTTGATTCTATGTACACAGGCAGTGATGTAGATGAATATGGAGCTATTAATATTGCAGAAATCAAAGATGAAAAATCACTTGAGCAAGTAAAAAAATTAAGCAAGCGATACAAGCAACTACAAGCCTATGTAGATAAATACGGAGTTAAAGATTTATACAAACTCGAAAATATAAACGGTTCTGCTTTTGTGCGAGGCGGTATGGGATTCCACAATATTAGTGTAAACGACACCCGCGAGAACTTAATAGAAAGAATAAAATCTATTAAAGAACACGGCCTACTTGCAGCAGAATGGTTTGGGAAACGATATCATAAAAACGAAGCGCCATTTTGTGTAAGTTTTCATAAAATAACCGAGGATAGTTTTGTGGAAAATTTACAAGTAGACAAACAACAAGGCGCTCGAAATTATAACACATTCCCTAGTGGGAATAATATAGCATTTTTTGTAGACATTGAAAACGAAGCGCTATACCCGCTACTCAATCCCAGCGATATACTTGATGATATAAATTTAAAAGCCTTTGGTTATAGATTCTATGATGAGAAAACAGTCGCTAAACGACTAGAACATAAGATAAAGGCAATAAAAGGACGCATCGATAGTTTTAATACGCAATTAAACATTATCAATACACAAGGACTAGAAACATCTAACCAAACAATTAGCCTTGTAATTAGCGCTATAGGTTCAAAGGAAGAAAAAGAATTACTTGCACAGGCAAAACAAAACACAACAAAATCAAATGAACTTTATTCCGAAATAATAAGCACTATGGATACCATACTCAAAAATAGTACTAACCCAGACCATCAAGCATTATATGCAAAGTTATTAGCCTCTCAAAATACGGGTAACACAATATATGGTGATTTATTTAAAAACTATGCACAAGATTTCCCCGAACAAGCAAAATTGTGGCAAGAAAAAATAAATTTGCAAGAACAAAGTCAAAAAATATTTAGACAATTATGCCTACGGATAATGGACGCGCCAGAAAGCGAAATTGAGTCTTGGCGTAAACAAATTTATGACAAAAAATATAATGAGATAGTTTCCACATTCAATCAAGATAATGAAAGCATTTGGGACTATGTAAACAATCATGTTTATCATGTGTTTAGCGGAGTGCCATCTGCGTTTATCAATGGTATTGCCCTACCAAAAAGTCTAGCAAGTGATAAGGAATTTGTGGAGCAAATTTCAACTATATTCCCAAAAGTAATGATTTTTGACCGCGAAGGTGAAGTTATCAAAGACTACCCAAAAGAATTAAAACAAGAAACCAGCATTGAAAAAGGTAAATAAACTATATCGAAAATTTCACTTGATAAATAGAGAAAAACTGCTAGTATTAGCAGTTTTTTAAATATATAAATTATAGGCTAATAAGTGCTATTAAAATTTTAGAAAAAATTAAGCATTAATTTTATCATCCGCAATAGCATCATTGAGGGAAATGCTAGGAAGTGCTGAGATGTTTAAATCTGCGGGGTCTTGACTAAGTAGTTGATAATATGCAACTGAGCCTATCATTGCGGCGTTATCTGTGCAGTATTCCATTGGCGGGAAATAAAGCGAGATGTTTAATTCCTTGCATTTTTCTGTTAGTGAACTACGGAGATAGGAGTTTGCTGCCACCCCGCCAGCAAGCACCAACTTGTTCTGCCCGTATTCTTTACAAGCGCGCAGCGCCTTTGAGGTGAGCATATCGACAGCCTCGTGCTGAAAAGAAGCACAGATTTGCGGGACATTAACCTTTTCTCCGTTTTGCTCCAACTTGTGCACATAATTAATTACAGCAGTCTTTAACCCGCTATAACTAACATCGTAACTGTGCGCCAAGGTGTCATGCTGCACAAACTTAATTTGGGGTTCGACATTTTGGGCGAGCCTATCAACCTTTACTCCACCAGGATACTCTAGCCCCAACACGCGTGCAACTTTGTCGTATGCCTCACCTATGGCATCATCTTGAGTAGAACCGATTAGTGTAAAATGATTATAGTCATCTACATTAACAATTGCCGTATGCCCCCCGCTAGTAATTAGACAAATAAATGGTGGGGTCAACTCGGGAAATGCTAAATAATTTGCAGCGATATGCCCCTTGATGTGATTAACATTGATTAAAGGTTTATCTAGGGCAAAACTCAGGGCCTTGGCAGTCGTTAACCCAACAAGCAGTGCACCAACAAGCCCAGCGCCTTGTGTAACAGCGATTGCATCAATATCATCAAAAGTAAAACGAGCCGAATCTAGCGCCTGTTCCACTAATGGAATTATGTTTAAAATATGGTTTCGGCTAGCCACCTCAGGTACGACCCCGCCGAAATGCATATGGATGTCTATTTGACTGGAAATAATATTGCTCAACACCTTGCGCCCGTTCTCAACCACCGCAACGCTAGTTTCATCACAACTACTCTCAATTGCTAGTATACGCACAACACTTTGGCTGCGTATTTTTTTTACTTTTTCTTTCATTTGCTCTAAATATGTCATTTTTCTACCTTACTTTATTGGTTTACCAAGTTTTAAATTTTGCACATTAAAGCCCATATTTTTATAAAAGCACTTGGCGGCTTCGTTATTGTTAAATACATTTAGTTCTATTCGCGCACAATTATGCTCTTTTGCGATTTGCTCCAAATGCTCTATTAATTTCCTACCTATGCCGTGGCGTTTGTACTTTGACAATACCCCTAACTCACTTATGTGCAATATTTTCTCACCCTGCGCAAAGCCATTGCGAATAATTGCCGTAGAAAAGCCTATAACTTGAGATTTTGCATTCTCCACTACAAAAACAAAACTATCCCTATTATCTAGCATCTCGCAAAATTCCTGTGCAGTAATTACATAATCCTTCACCTTGGAAAATAGTTCGGGATGTATTTTTGCATGCAAATAAGAGACTTGTCTATAAACCACTGTCACCGCTTCGTAATCTCGTGCATTTGCTATCCTAATAGTAAAATCCATCATATTTTCTCCCGTATTAAATAGAATTAATTATCCGCTCTTTTTTAAGTATTCTAATATAAAGTCCTGAATATTTCCATCCATAACCGCTTCTACATTTGGGGTCTCAAAGTCGGTACGGTGGTCCTTTACCAAGGTATACGGACAAAATACATAACTGCGAATTTGGCTACCCCATTCGATTTTCTTGAGACTACCTTGCACTTGCTTGATATCTGCTTGTCGCTGCTCTTCCATAAGTTCGGCAAGTTTAGCGCGCAAGACCTTCATCGCGGATTCACGATTTTGAATTTGACTGCGTTCGTTTTGACACTGAACAACTATACCCGTAGGTATATGGCGAATGCGAACAGCGGAATCAGTCGTATTGACTCCCTGTCCGCCACAACCACCGCTATGGAAAGTATCAATTTTCAAATCGCTATCTTTTATCTCAATTTCGTTGTCATTCTCAATTTGTGGCATAACTTCGACTGAAGCAAAACTTGTGTGCCTGCGCGCATTACTATCAAATGGTGAAATTCGTACAAGTCTGTGTACGCCTTTTTCAGCCTTTAAAAAGCCGTATGCGTTCTCGCCATCGATTTTAATCGTAACACCCTTTATACCCGCGCCATCACCTACCGTATAGTCTAATGTCGTACAAT
>CASEHF010000038.1 GCA_949287685.1 uncultured Christensenella sp.
CTTAATGGATGGAATAGCGGTAGCCGCGCAGAACGGCGGGGAAGCCCGAATTTCGGGCTACGATGATGATATGACCACCGTTCATTTGACCGCGGTCGCGTACGCGGGCTACGAGTTTGCGGGTTGGTACACCTACGGAGATAACCAATTAATCAGCACTAGTGCTACTTGTGATTTGCCTCTGTCCACAGTGGACAATAAACTCCTCATTGCTCACTTTGTACTCAAAAACACCCCCAACTCTAACCCAACCCTCGACAACACCGGCGACCAGTTTTCACCCTGATGTCCCCAAATAAATCACGAGTTATCATTTAAAGTGGGTAGTTGTACTTATAGTATATATCGAGCCGCTTATTTCTACTGCAATTTCAATTAACCTCTCAAAGCAAGACATTATGTCTTGTTTTATTTTTTAAACTTCTACTCGCTTTTTGCCGAAAACGGCATTTTTTACCCTAATTTCTGCCTAAAACGGCAAAAATGTGTTGACAAATTGCCGAAAACGGCATATAATTAATAAAAACCAACAAATAAATTTTTGTTAACTTAGAATATTTAGCAAAAATTAAAATGTAATAACGATCTGGCACAAAATAAAATCACCAACCAACTTTCAAAAGTCGATTAATGTAACAATCAGGGGGTAAAAATGCTAACAATTAACGAGATTTCAAAGATTTGGAAAATGGCAGAGCGCACTGTTAGGGAGTACTGTCTACAAGGCAAAATTGCGGGTGCGGTAAAAAAGGGTGGTACATGGCTGATTCCCGAGGGTGCCACCTGTCCCAAAGCCGTTAAAATAATAAAAAGTCCGCTACTTACGCGCCTTATCAGCGAGCAGCAAGGCGGTATTTCGGGCGGAATTTATCACAAGACTCAAATCGCGCTCGCGTACAATTCAAATCACATTGAGGGTAGTACCTTAACCGAGGAGCAAACGCGCTTGATTTTCGAAACGCGCACCATAGGTGAGGGGGCTGGGGTCAAGGTCGATGACATTATTGAAACCAACAACCACTTTCGTTGCTTTTCCGAAATGTTAAAGAGTATTGCCGAGCCTTTGACCGAGCATTTCATAAAAACTATGCACAAAATTCTAAAAGCAGGTACCCAAGACAATAGACTTGAGTGGTTTAGGGTGGGCGAGTACAAGGCTTTGCCAAACGAGGTCGGGGGCAAGCCTACATGTTCGCCCGAGGATGTGGCTAGCAAAATGCAACAGTTGCTACAAGACTACAGTCAGCATCCGACTTTTGAGGACATTATTAATTTCCACTACGAGTTTGAGACAATTCATCCTTTTCAAGATGGCAATGGCAGGGTAGGCAGGCTCATAATGTTCCGCGAGTGTTTAAAAAACAACATAGTCCCATTCATTATTGAGGACCACAACAAGTTTTATTACTATCGCGGGCTTGCTGAATGGAATCACGAGCGCGGCTATTTGCTTGATACTTGCCGTGCTGCTCAAGATGTTTATAAAAGTTGGTTAAAGTACTTTAAAATTAAATTTGAATAGCACATAGCGCAGTATCTACTGCATAGTACGGTAAGAAACGAACACCCTCGCGCCAGCCATCATGCCTCACTCACCAAAAGTCCCACAAAAGCCATATTATAGTATATTGATAATAGAGACATAAAAGCGGAATTATTTATATTAAATTTTTTTATCAATTAACCACTAAAATTTCCGTTTTATTGTCTATAGAGTATAGTGTGGGAGGGGTTTTTGGCAAAATACATAATTAATGGCGGGGCGAGACTAGAGGGAAGTGTAGCGGTAGAGTGCGCGAAAAATGCGTATTTACCAATACTCGCTAGCACGATTTTATGCGAGCACGGCGATATAACGCTGTATAAGGCTCCACGGTTTACCGATGTGATTAATATGTGCGCAATTCTTGAGCGTTTGGGTATTGCGGTAAAACACGAAAACGGCGTACTCCGCATAAACGCTGAGAGTGCAAATGCGCGATTTGTGCCAGTCGAGGTGGCAAAACTTTTGCGCTCCTCAATATTTACGCTCGGGGCGCTTTTGGGGCGATTTAAGCGCGCTCGGGTCGCATACCCTGGGGGCTGTGACATAGGCTTGCGCCCTATTGATATCCACCTAAAAGGGCTAAAGGATATGGGGGTCAAAATAACCGAGAGCCACGGCATACTAAACTGCGATGCGACCGCGCTCCATGGTGGCACAATTACTCTTGATTTTGCGAGCGTTGGGGCGACCGAAAACCTCGTACTCTGCGCAGTGCTAGGCAGAGAGCGCGTGGTGATACAAAATTGCGCCCGTGAGCCTGAAATTGTGGATATGTGTAATTTCCTTAACAAAATGGGCGCACGGATATATGGCGCGGGGACTGATTCAATCGAAATCGAGCCAGTTAGCCGCCTCGTTGGGACTGAATATACCCCAATCGGCGACCGCATAATCGCGGGTACATACTTAATTGCTGCTGCCATTACGCACGGCGAAATCGAGGTGAGCGGCGTAAATCCGGCAATTTTTGCAAGTTTAATCGATAAATTGCGCGTATCTGGTTGCCTTTTGAGGGTGAAAAGTGATAAAATTTATCTAAAGAGTCCCAAAACTCTAAAAAGCGTTGGTTTAATCGAAACTCAGGTTTACCCAGGCTTTCCTACAGATTTGCAGGCACAACTCTTGACTCTCGAGACCGTGAGTCGCGGCTCTTGCGTGGTGCACGAAAACATTTTTGAGTCGCGCTTTAAATTCGTGCCTGAACTCATTAAAATGGGCGCTCGCGTGCGCGTGCGAGGACTCAGTGCGTTTGTCGATGGGGTGGAGGGGCTGAGCGGCGCCGAAGTGTACGCAAAAGACCTCCGCGGTGGCGCGAGCTTAGTGCTAGCGGGGTTGTGCGCAAACGGGTACACGATTGTAAACGATATTTTTCACATCGAGCGCGGGTACCAGGACCTCGACATTCGGCTAAACGAGTTGGGCGCGGACATTCGGCGCGAAGCAGGCGCGTAGCCGCGGTGCGTAGGCGCACCGCACAAAAGGAGTAATTAGGTGAGAAAAAATACAAAGATTGCGATTGCGGTGATTGTACTCGCGGTGCTAACCTTGATAATTGTACTATCTAGCACCGTTTTCGCCGTTGCCTCGGCGCGCCTTATTTGGTATAATCAGCCTACTGGTACCCTAGCGACTATAAATAATGAAAATATTCTCGATTCGAGCGGGGTGGCGGGGAATAGTGTGTTTTTGCTTGACCGCGATGAGGCAATACAAAACCTCGAGGAGCGCTACCCGAGACTGCGCGTTATCGATATCGAAATTTGCTGGCCTAATATTATGACAGTGCACGCAATCGAGCGCCAAGAGGTGTACGCCGTGGCAATGCCCTCTGGGTACGCAATTACTGATGAGTATTTGCGCGTGCTTGACACTGTGTCTAGTTTTTCCTCCACTAATATAAATCCCGTTATTTTGAATTTGCCGAGCCTCGAGACTGATTATAAAAAAGGCGACACAATTCCGCACGACTACTTTAGGACTTTTATCGAATTATATAATGCATTCATCGCCTTAGGTCGCGACCTTACCGATATGCGTGCGATGTGCGCATCTATTGACTACACCAATGCAAAACTTACAATTGCTACTCATTTTGGTGTGACAATAATCTTAGATAACCCCACCCAAAACACCCAAGCCAAAATGCGTATGGCAATCGCCACACTTGATAAACTCGGCACCGAGGACTACGGACACGGTACGATTGTGGTGTTGGTGAATGATGAGAATGAGTTGATCGCCGACTACACTAGATAGCATCTAGTGTGCTATCTACTGCGTTGTGAGGTGCGTAGCCGCACGGGCTGTATGAATAGTTTGTATAATTATTGCGAGCGAGGCTACTCGCCGCCCTCGTGATTTTTGGCGTACGCCTTGTATCTAGCACGCTATCTACTATCTAGGGCGGTTTTGTGCGATCTTTAATATTCGCTTGTATCTACTTTGTCATAAGGTGCGTAGGCGGTGCGTGTGCGGCTTCGCACTGCGCCCACGCACTGCGCTTTCGCACCGCCCTCCGCATTGAGGTGTTTACCCCTCTTAGAAGTAAAATCGTGTGAACTTTGAAAAAATGCATAAATTAACTTGAAATTTTGGGTAAACTATGTTATATTTATTTCTACTTTAATTTTTATCGGAGGGACAGCAATGGACATACTAGGTTTATTGGGGACAGGGTTGCCAGAGTGGATTTCGGTATCTTTCCCAATAATTAAATACATTCTACTTGGTTACATTGGGCTCGCGGCAATTGCGATTACTGTACTCGTGTTGCTCCAGCCTAGTAACAGCCAGGGCGGTATCAACGGCATTACAGGTAGTAATGTCGAGACCTACTACGCGCACAACAAGGGCGAGACTCGCGAGGGGCGTATGAAAAAGGCTACTATGTGGCTCGCTATTTCAGTCGCTATCGCTACCGTTTTGTTCTTTATCTTGACGCTCGTAGTTGCGTAAAAGTGAGGGAGGCGGTGAGCCTCTCTTTATTTTTGTTTACAAGGAGTATGTATGGAAGATTTATCCTTAGAGATTAGCAATTTTATCACAGAGAATCAACTAAATTTTAGGACTCGTACCGACCTTGCCCGCGCTATTTCGGAGGGGCTGGGGCTTGATTTTACCACCGCGTATGCGGAAATTGGCGAAATGGTAGAGCAGGGCGACTTAATAATCGAAGGGAAGGACAAACTAGCCACGCCGCAGGCGCTGGGACTGAGAAAGGGGATACTAATCGGCAATGCGCGTGGGTTTGCATTTTGTAAGTTTACGGATGCCGAAATCGGTGAGGCGCCCGATGTATTTATCCCGCCGACAGCACTCAAGACCGCATTGCATAATGATACGGTTTTGGTAAAAGTGCGCAAAAATGGAGATAGGACCGAGGGTGCAGTCGTTAAGGTCGTATCGCGCAGCAGTGGCAACATCGTGGGTACGCTTGATATCGTTAACGACAACCTCGCATTCGTAAAACCCGATGATACGCGCTACTTTAAGGATATTTTGGTTCGTAATCATAAGAAGTTTAAGGTCAGCGATGGCGATAAAGTTGTTTGCCGTATTACAAAATATGCTAGCGGGGATAAGAATCCTCAAGGGAACCTGCTCGAAGTTTTGGGCTTAAATGGCGACCCTAAAATTGAAATGCTGGCAATTATTCGCGAGAACAATCTATACGAGGAGTTCGAGCCCGAAGTGCTCGCTGAGGCGCGTACTTTGCCTCAATCAGTGCCAGCAGAGGCAACACGCGGCAGGCGCGACTTTACTAAAGACAAAGTTGTTACAATTGACAGTGAGGACACGCGCGATATCGATGATGCAGTGGGAATAGTCGAGCATCCCGATGGACACTTCACGCTATCCGTTCATATTGCCGATGTTAGCCACTATGTAAAGCAAAATAGCCCCCTTGACAAAGAGGCGTACAAGCGCGGCACGAGTGTGTATTTCCCTGATCTCGTTTACCCAATGTTGCCACGCGAACTGAGCAATGGTATATGTTCTCTAAACCCTAAGGTAAATAGACTCACTTTGTCCGTGATTATGCAAATTGATACCGAGGGCAATACCTACGATTACGAGATTTGCGAAGGGGTAATTTGCTCGCGCGAAAAAATGACTTATACCGATGTTTTTGCTATTTTTAATGATGATTCTGCGACTTGCGAAAAGTATCGCGATTTGGTTGCCGATTTCAAGGCTATGCAAAAACTCCACAGAATACTCGAGCACAAAAGGCAAAAACGCGGCGCGCTTGATTTCGATTTACCCGAATGTGAGTTTGTGATGGACTCGACTGGGCATGTCTTGGATGTAAAACTTCACGAGCGCAACGAGGCACACCGTATGATTGAGTCCTTTATGCTCGAGGCAAATGAAACAGTAGCGCTCGCGTGCAATGCTGAAAAAATACCCTTTTTATACCGCGTGCATGAGCAACCCGATGGGCAGAAAATGTTTGACTTTTTCCAGTTTGCGGGGCAGTTTGGACTAAAAGTTGCTAACAACCCAGATAAAGTCACCCCAAAGGACCTCCAGCGCTTGCTTGCTACGGTTAAGGGGCAGCCCTATGAAATGCTCATAAATTCCGTAATGCTTAGGAGTTTGCAAAAGGCACGGTATGCGCCTAAAAACCTAGGTCACTTCGGTATCGCAGCGGTAAATTATTGTCACTTTACCTCGCCAATTAGGAGATATCCAGACCTCTTAATTCATAGAATAATAAAGAAAATGTACCTAAGGAACAAGGACAAGAAAGAGATGGAATTTTACCGCGAATTTGTCGAGGAGGCAGCGCCACTCACAAGTGAGCGTGAAAAACTAGCCGAAGTCGCCGAGCGCGAGGTCGAGGATTTAAAGAAAGCCGATTATATGCAGAACCATGTCGGTGAGATTTACGAAGGAACTGTGACAGGGGCTACGAGTTTTGGGGTGTTTGTAGGGCTCGATAATACAGTTGAGGGGATGTGTTCGCTCGAGAACTTGCCAACGGATAACTATGTGTACATTGAAAAATTATATAAACTCTCAGGCTCAAAGCACGACTACCAGTTAGGGCAAAAAGTCAAAGTGCAGGTCGAGAGTGTGAATTTGCGCCGTAGGCAAATTAACTTTAAAATGTTAGAAAAATAACCGTTTTTGGGTCAAAAGCAGTGTATTTTTGTAACTTTTCAGCCTTTTTTTGAAAAAAGTATTGAAAAATTTTTATTTTGTGATATAATAGGAGCGTAAGGAATGAAGGTAATTGCTACCAATAAACGCGTGCATTTTGAGTATTTTGTGCTATCTACCTTTACTGCGGGCATAAGTTTACAGGGTTGCGAGGTGAAATCCGTACGCGCAGGCAATGTTAGTATCGCTGATTCTTTCGTGTCTGTTAAGGGCGGAGAGGCGTTTGTAATTAATATGTATATAAAAAATTACGAGCACTCGAACAACTTTGTTCCTGATGAGCGCCGAGCGAGAAAACTGCTACTACACAAATCTGAAATTTTGGAGTTAGGTGCAGCGATTAGTCAAAAGGGACTGACAGTTGTGCCGACAAAGGTCTTTCTCGAGCGGTCGTTTGTGAAGGTCGAAATCGCCATTTGTCGAGGCAAAAAACTCTACGATAAACGCGAGACTATCAAGCATCGTGATGTTGAGCGCGATATTCGCCGTGAAATGAAAGGGCTAAAATAGGCCCGCCTTTTATGGGGGCGCACCGGTTTTGACAGGTGATTGACTATTCCATTTTGCATTCCGCCGGCTCGTCGGCGTTAAGTACGGAAACTAAATTTAAATGCTGAATCAAAATCAGTTAAGGCTATGCCTGCCGTAAACTACGGCTTCGCTTACGCCTAATCAGTTTAGTAGATTACTAGACAGTCTGTAGCCTAGACTCAGGCAGGGTGTGGAGGCTACGGGCTTCAACCTAAAACCTGCTACTAATTAATTCGTGTTTGTAGGGTTAATTAGATTACTATACAAACTCGTTAAGATTGCGTTTGGCACTTGTCGCGACTTAACTAAAGAATACAATTGCCTAAGGATGTAGAGAATGGATGTGGCGCCGCTTGGACATGGGTTCGATTCCCATCGCTTCCACCAGTGTGCAAAAAAATTTAAATAGGAGCAAATGAAAAATGGAACCAGTGACAGAAGCAATTTTAAATGTTTTAGTAATTATTGCGATGATTGGTGCTATTGCCGCTATTATCATTTTGTTAGTTGACTTAGTTTTGTCTATAACTAACAAGAAGGGGTCATACCTCTTTAGAGACCGTAGTGGTAAGGAAAAGCAAGAGGGCAATGCTAATAGCGCTGAAGTTAGCGGCCGACCTCAAGTGTTAGAGGAGGAGAATGCACACACAGAGACTCCAAAGAACACTTGGGATGAGGAAGCAGCTAGGCGTGAGCAACAGGCTTTATTAGAGGGACAGGCAGGTATGCCAGATGAGTACCAGCCAGTAGAGGATAAAAAGTCCTTTGCTGATGAGCGCCAAGAATCTATCGAGCGCCGTAAGAAGGAGTTTGATGACTTCGATGACTTTGACTCATTGTTTGAGGAGCCAGGGACTACGATTACACCTGAGCCTGTTAAAGAGGAACCTGCTGAGGAGTTTAATTTCGATGATATGATTAACGAAATTAACGCTGAATCAGTGACCAAGTACGAGGCTGAGGCAAACGAACCCGAGGTAATTGAGCCTGTAGTTGAGCCCGAGGCTGAACCTGAGGTTACAATTGAGCCTGAGATGACCGAGGTTGAGATTGCGCCAGAGACAGAGACTGTGACCGAGACTGAGGAGACAGTTACCACAAAAGAGGAAAGTGCAGAATCTACCGAGACTACCGCTGTTGTTGAGGAGGCTGCAGAGGATGAGGCTAAAGAGGAGCCGATCGAGCCAATTGTAGAGCCAAAGCAGGTCGTAGGCGTGTACGAGTTCTTCCCATTAGAGCAACTCGAGGCAAGACTCAAGAAATTGCAGGCGCGCCTCAAAGTTAACGAGCGTGACCTCCGCGGTAACCGCAAGGAGTACAAGCCACTCGCACGCGTAAAACGCAACCTTGAGCGCGACCAGGAGAAGTTGCGCCGTAAGGAAGCAATCGTTGCCCGCAAGAAAGTTTTGCTTTACGGTGTAAACAACTATGTCGACATCGATGAGGAAAAGGCTAAGAAGTTGAGCGAGGACTTGGACTTGCTCGATGGTTTGAGACTATCTGTTCAACACTGTGAAGAGGTTATGGAGCAGAACAAGGACCGTTTCCCGATCTTAGAAAAGACCAACCAAATCCTTGTTGAACAAAATCAACAAATTAAGGATGACATCGCCGAAGTAGAGGCTGCAATTGCAAAACTCAAAGGCGAGAACGGCGAGAACGCAGAATAAACTAAAGGAATAAAAATGTGAGTATTTGCTCACATTTTTAAATTATAGTATGGAACGGAACAAAAAATTAACGGCTTGCTTATTAGTGCAGGCATTCGGTGCGGGTATTGCTTGCGGTGGTTTAGTTATGCATGATTTTCAACTAGGCGTACTAGGTGGTAATATAATTGCAATTGGCTTGGGTGCTTATTTTGGATTTAAGTATGATTTGGAACAGGGAAGGTAGTGGCAAATTGGAGGATAAAATGAAGGCAGTAATTTTTGATTTTGATGGCACCTTGACAAAAAGCCGCAAGGGGAGTAATTGCTGGTATGAGGTGTGGAAATACCTAGATGACTTAAAATATGATGACTATCTTTACGGAATGTACAAGCATAAAGAGATAAACGACCAGCAGTGGTTTGATTTAATAGTGAAGCGGTATATAGAAAAG
>CASEHF010000039.1 GCA_949287685.1 uncultured Christensenella sp.
TTTAGTTTGCCCACTTCGCTATTCGAGGATAAAAAGGCATACTATGTGACTTGTGCTGATTATGTAACGCTTTCAGATGGTACGGGTATTGTCCACTCTGCACCAGCATTTGGTGTGGATGACTCAAATGTTGGAAATGCATATAATCTGCCTTTCTTAAAACTTATTGATGAAAAGGGTTGCTTTACCGAGGATTTGCCTAAATATGCAGGCAAGCGTAACATAGTAGCAAACGGCGAAATTATTGATGACTTAAAGGCTCGCGGTGTTGTGGTGCGTGAGCAAATGTATGAGCATGAGTACCCGCATTGCTGGAGATGTCACACCCCGCTTATTTATTACGCGAGGAGTGGGTGGTTTGTCCGTATGAGTAAGTATCGCGAGGCAATGGTTGAAAATAACAATATGGTATCGTGGCATCCCGAGTCTGTAAAAGATGGGCGTATGGGTAATTTCTTAAGTAACGCAATTGACTGGAACTTGTCGCGTGATAGGTATTGGGGTACACCGCTAAATATTTGGAAGTGTGACCGTTGTGGCAAACTCCATTCGGTGGGCAGTAGGCAGGAGTTGTGTGATTTAACAGGGGCAACCGAGATTAAGGATTTGCACAAGCCCTATATCGATGAGTTCACTTTCCCGTGTGAATGTGGTGGTACTATGGAGCGCGTGCCACAGTTAATTGACTGCTGGTATGACTCGGGCGCTATGCCTTTTGCTCAGTGGCACTATCCGTTTGAGAATGTAGACAAGTTTAAGGAGCAGTTTCCCGCCGACTTTATCTGTGAGGCGCAGGACCAGACACGCGGGTGGTTTTATTCCCTTCAAGCAATCGGTACAACTATATTTAACACCACCCCGTACAAGGCTGTGGTAATGTGCGGACACATTGCGGACAAAAACGGACAAAAAATGAGCAAATCTTTAGGTAATGTTGTCGATGTAAACGACCTAATCGATAAGTACGGCGCCGACACAGTTAGGTTTTATTTCTGTTCCAATGCAGCGCCTTGGCTCGGTCAAAAAGTCGATGAATATGGCTTAATGGAGACCCAGCGTAAGACTATTTCGACCTTGTGGAATACTTATGCCTTTTTTGTGCTTTATGCAAATATTGATGACTTTAGGCCGACATCGCTAGAGACTTGCAAACTAAATTTAATGGACAAGTGGCTACTTTCACAATTAAATGCGCTGGAACTAAGAATTGAAAAGTATATGCAGGACTTTGATTTTACGACTAGCACGCGTGAAATTACTGAGTTTATCGACAATCTTTCTAACTGGTATGTCCGCCGTAGCCGTGAGAGATTTTGGCTCGATGGCGTAAACGAGGACAAAACTGCAGCGTTTAACACCTTGTATTATGTGTTGGTTGAATTGACCAAGATTTCGGCACCATTTATGCCTTTTATTAGCGATAATATTTATCAAAACCTCACTTCTGTTGCGTTAGACAAAGAGGAGAGTGTACACTTGTGCGACTATCCATGCGCAGATGTCAGTCTAATCGATGAGACTCTAAACGAGCAAATGCACGAGGTTATTAAAATTGTAGAACTAGGGCGTGCCGCTAGAAATGCTAGTAGCATGAAAAATCGCCAGCCGCTGTCAAACCTTTATATCTACTCCGCGCACAAGATTGATTTAAATCAAGATTTGCTTGATATTATCGCCGATGACCTCAATGTAAAGAATGTAAGTGTAATTTCCACACCAGAAAAGTACATTTCATTTGAGTTGAAGCCACAATTAAAGACCTTAGGACCGAAGTATGGTAAAAACTTAAATATCATTCGCGATTATCTTGCTAGTTGTAATGCTTATGAGGTGGTAGACGCTCTTGAGGGTGGAGAAAATATTGTAGTAAATAGCGATTTGGGTATTTCACTTTCGAGTGGCGATGTGCTAATTTATCCACATAGTTTACCTTCCTTTACTGCAGAAACAAGTGCTGGTATTACGGTAATTCTCGATACTAACTTGACTCCCGAGTTGATAAACGAGGGGTATGCTCGCGAATTCATTAGTAAGGTACAGAACATGCGTAAAGAGTCAGGGCTGGCGATAGAGGATAATATCTTGGTACATTACGAGACAGATGACATTCTATCTAAAGTATTAGAGGAGTTTAATTCTACTATTTCTAACATTATACTCGCAAAAGATTTGACACGAGGTAATTTATTTGATAATGTAATTATAGCAGACATAAATGGAATTGAATGTAAAATAAGTATTCAAAAGGTATAGTTATGAGCGATATTTTAGAAAACAATGATAAAATGCTAGTCGTTTACAAGCCGCAGGGAGAGAGTATGCAGGATTTGATTGCCCGCATTAAAGAAAATGAGGGGAAACTCGCTCCTATTTATGAACTTGATGAGGTGGCTGGTGGTATTGTGGTCTTTGCTAAGGATAAAAAGACATATGCGACCCTTGTAAATATGTATAAAAGCGGCGAGTTTAATCTAGAGTTTTTAGCAGTTACGGTAGGAAATACGGTAAAGAAGCGTGATATGTACTCTGCATATATTGCTTTTGATAAAATCGAGCAAAAACTTTGCCGTGTGCCACAGTTAACTACGGGGGCGGAGCATATTTCATTAAATTATGAAGTGCTAAATGTGGTTAAAAATATCGCTTTGGTGTCTATTAATGTTAATCAGTATCGCAAAGGTAGCATTAGGTTTATGCTCGCGGATTTGGGTATGCCTGTATTTGGAGACAAGGTATATAAAGGGGACACACTAGCAAAGAACACTCATACAGCATTGATTTTATATAGTGTTGGTTTTCCAGACTTGGAGTCTGGGCATCGCACATTCAAGGCTCTGCCACCAGAGAGCAAGCCTTGGGCTTATTTTGATACAGATAGACTTATAAAAGTTTATTAAAAATGGAGGATGAAAATGGCAAAATCTGTTGGCGTAATCATCGCTAGAGTTGTTGTCGTACTAATTTTACTTGCGGGAATTGCAGCACTCATTTACTTTTTGGTAATTAGAAACGATTCCCCGCGTGGGCAGACCTATGAGGAAATGGTGCGGGTGTTAACTTCGCAAAATCAAGCTACATTTGAGGAAAATATCGGTGAGTTAGAGTCGGGCGACTATTACGCGTATGCAAACACTGATGCAAGCAATAAGAACTTTAAAAATGTGTATCTATGTTATTATATAGATAGCAAAATTTTAGACACTTACGAGGATTTGCTTGTGTATGTCGGTAATGCCGACAGCAAGGTGACAAATAGTCTAAATGAATTGATTTCAAACTACGAGTCAGCACTTTCAAAAGTCGTGTATAGTCAAGAGTTGTTTAACTCCACTCACGATTTACTCGGTAGTTCAGGCTCCAATAGTGAAGCCTATGCTGAGGTTTCTAGAAATTTCAGTTTTTTCCTAGAGGATTTTACTAAGTTACAAGAGATATTCCATTCAATAGTTTCTCAAACTTTTAATTATGTAACTTCAAATTATTATCAGGGTGTAAACCCATTTATTAGTCAAAAATACGCGCAGTCGTATATTTTAAATGTTCAATCCAGTTTGATTAATGCAGCCTTAAATAGCGAGGCGGGTGTTGGTGATACTTTGTATCAAGAAAGTATCGCTATGGCGAGGTTTTATGCTGAATGCCAAGAGTCCAATTTTACCGAACAATCGGACTCAGGGTTAGCAATTGATGACTTTATTTACCTTGTATCAAATATGAGTTATGACTTTTCTGAATTTTATAAAGCAGTAGATAAAGGTAGTTACTTTGATAATGCTAGTGATAGTCTCAAGGCTCAGTTGCGCATTATTGCCGCTGGGATTGGGTTGTCGGGGAGGTTATAATGAGTAAAATAGTTTCTAAATCAATGTTTATATTAATGGCTGTAGCATTGTTAATCTGCTCGATTCCGTTATTTAGTGGTTGCGGAGAGACTCAATATAGTTATTCGGAATTTCAACTTGCATACCAGAATTATGTAGAGAAGTACACAGGCGAAGTTTTCGATGAAAATGGTTACATTGATATAGTTTATGAAAACAACCAAATGAATACATATATTAGGAGTACAGACCTTAACACAAAACTTACTAAAGTAACCCGATTAATTGGAGACACGGACAGTGACCAGGCAATTTTTGAGCCTGCGCTAAAGGCCTCTATGTTGTATGTCCGTAACTATGTGAATGTTACGACCGGTATAAATGTGCCGACCTCGGCTAGTACTTCGCTATACAATAGCCTTCAAGGGCTTATTAATGCAACCGATGAGTTTGTGTACAGTAAACAGCGCTTTGATAACCACCCCTCATTTAACCCAGATAGCGCAATGGAAAAAAGTTGGTTAGATGAGTTGCTTGATGATTACGCAAATTTAGTCGTGACAGCAAACGCATTCTCAAAGCACTTTATCGACACCTTTGAGAGATATAATGCTAGTGATGACACCGCTAATAGACCCGATGGTAGACCCGCGATTGGTAGCATTGACAAGTTTTTCTTGAAGTCTATAACTTCACTTGCGGATGTGTATATTAATGTGTATATGGTAAACATCTATGATAAATCGAGTAAGTCCGCTATCACAGTAGGTGAGGGGAATCTTGCTACTACTGAGTATGTAGAGGCGTACACCTATCCTAATTTTTGTGCCGAAGTAAACAGCGCGTTAGCCTCATATATGGATATCGCTGACTCTATTCAAGCATTTGAAAACAAGGAAGGCGAACCCACTTCGCTGGAGCAATCTGTGTTTACGACATTCGATTTGGCTAGGAGTTATCACTCAATATTTCAAAATGGTTATGATATGACCCTTGCATCATTGACACATTATGATTCTTCGAGCGAGAGTGCTATAGAAAATTGGGGTGCAAACGAAACGGGTTATAATGCAATTGTTACAGACTTTTTCAACTGTGAGTACAAGAATTTAACTAATATGTTAAACGAATTGTCACAGAAAATAGTCGCAGCAGTATAAACTTTAAACTGTCAAGTCTTAGACAAGCCTATGATTTTTAGGTACTATCTTTAAATTTTAGATAAAAATTTATGGATAAATGACTTGGCAGTTTTTCTTATATTTAGGCGTTTTTTGATACAAAAATTTATTTTGTCAAGCGATTTTCATATTTTTTTTAAAAAAGGTATTGCAATTTTTGATACACTGTGCTATACTACCAATGTAGCTAGTTAGACGGTCGAATTTGCGAAAGCAAATTAGGAAAGTCCGAGCACAGCAGGGCAGGGTGCAAGATAACATCTTGTGGAGGTGACTCCAAGGATAGTGCAACAGAAATAAACCGCCGCTAATTTGTCTATTTTTGTGTTTTTTGATATTAAGTATCATACCTCCTATTTTTTCACAAAAGTTATAGCGGTAAGGATGGAAAGGTGGCTTAAGAGACCACCGGTACGAATAGTGATATTTGTATGCTCTGTAAACCCCACCTTGTGCAAGATAAGGGAGTCATTAGAGTTGCCCGCTCGCTCCCGATATACATCGCTTGAACACTTTGGCGACAAAGTGTCTAGATAGATGACCGTCCTTTGACAGAACTCGGCTTACAGACTATGCTACTTTTTTGTGGAGTGTGCTTAAAGTTTTTTAGGTGCACTCTTTTTGTTTTTAATTTTTTGGCAATAATCGTATTATGATTAGTTTAATTATAGCACCTAGCGTATTAGTTGGTATTTTTGCCTTGTTAATAATATTCCATGCATTAAAACGGCCTATTATATATAAATATATCCCTTTGCGCCCAAAAGTTTTTGGTTATCGCGTGAGTACAATTTTTTCAAATGCTAATGCAAAATTGATAATTGTACCAAACATTGTAATCGCGCTTATCTTAAATGATACAAAGATGATATTAAATTTTAGTAATATAGTACACAGTTTATGCAACGAAAATCGTGCTACACTATATTTACAAAACTTTAAATTAAGTTTTCAAAAAGATAGCCTTAAAATTATAGGGACAGGCGAATTTTCTTTCACAATTACGAGACCTAATGCGCCATTTTCTTTTAATTCCAAACTCTCAACTATTACTGTATTTAAAAAAAGTATACACTTTTTAGGCTTTAAAGATTTGAAAGTAACGGGTGGTAGCGTGTTAAGTTTTAGTGGTGAGGTGCATGGCGAAGCCTGTATCGACTATAAAAGTCTTAATTTAAGAGTGGACAAAACTAAGAGCAAACAAATATTATCTCAGGATTTTGGTTATTTGAATGCTTCTGGTTGGGAAAGTATTCCTAATTTTAATTTAAATAGATCACCCCAAAATGTATTAAAACGCAAGTATATAAATAGTTTGCTTGATAGTAGCAAATTAAAAGTCTGTATACCAAAGGCAAGCACATGCACTTTTATAGAAAATTTAGCATATAACTTTTGCTTTACTGAGTGCTTTATAAACCTTGATAAGTTAGGTGTTTCTAAAATCTTGTTAATTAGGCGTGCGCGTAATACTTTAAAAATTACAGATTTACTCACTAATTTCGAGATAATACTAAAGATAAATGGCGATTTCATATATTCTCAGTGTTCAATATTGGGCGGAATGTATTTATATTTGCACGCCAATGGAGTAAGGGCGGGAACAGTCGAAATTATGTCTAAATTTATCAAGAATGCGTTGTTATATAGTAAGTTAGTTATTGGAATGGAGTGTTCTTTTCCTAAGGTAATTTCTATAAATTCTTTTTTATACAACTTAAATAGATTAATCCTTCACGGGGTCTATGTTGATATAGATTCTCTTTTAGGGCAAATCAATAGGCAGTATTTAAACACAACACAGCAATTTTTATTAGCAAATTTAACTATATCGTTTATAAATGTTTTTGAAAGGTATGATTTATTAAACAAAACCTCAATTAAAGAGTTGTTGTATTGTGAAATTACTAAGAGCCTTCAAAAACTAACATCACAGAGATACATCTATTTAAAAAAAGTGTTACCATATATTACTAACGAGGCGCTTAGTAGCGATATGCTAAATATGATTTTAGACAAGAATGGAAAGTTTAGTAGCTGCGAATATGAGTTTTATCTAAATGAGGTATTAGGGGTTAGGTTAAATGGAGTGAAATTATTTTTAGAGCCGAAAATAGAGGCTCGATTTGATATTGAAATTTTCTTAAAAAATCATAGCATTCATCTCATAAAAAAGAATGAAAGTAGGTCGTTAAAAATCGATAATATAAGAATGAGTGGGGTGGAATTTATAGACTTAACTGAGTACCCAAGAGAATTTACGATTGAATTTATATAATGTTGCTATTTTTAAATTATTATGATATAATTAGAATAATTGAGGGATATATGGATTTATTTGATATTAACACAAAGAAAAATGCTCCTCTTTACGAGAGGATGAGACCAAACACTTTAGATGAATTTGTAGGGCAGGAGCATATTGTTGGAAAAAATAGTTTACTACGCCGTGCTATTATGAGTGATATGCTGGGTAGTTGTATTTTTTATGGCCCGCCAGGTACTGGTAAGACAACGCTAGCGCATATTATTACGAATACCACAAATTCTAACTTTGTAAAATTGAACGCAGTGTCTAGTGGCGTGGCGGATGCAAAAAAAGTAATAGATGATGCGAGGAAGGACTACCAGTTGTATGGTAAAAAGACCTACTTATTACTGGATGAATGCCACCGCTGGAATAAGGCGCAAAGTGACAGTGTGTTAGCGGCCATTGAGGAAGGGTGTATAGTTTTTATTGGCTCAACTACTGAAAATCCGCAGTTTTCTATGACACCTGCTATTGTGTCGCGTTGTCGCATTTTTGAGTTTAAGCCATTATCGGAGGCGAATGTAATCAAAGCACTTGAAAATGCAGTTCGGGACAAAGAGCGAGGTTTGGGTAAATTAAATGTAGTGTTGACCGATGAGGCGAAAAAGCACTATGCATGGGTCAGTGCTGGCGACTTGCGTACGGCATTAGGGGCGTTAGAATTGGCGGCTAGGACAACCCCACTAGACAAGGAGGGGAAAATTGTAATAGATAAGACGGTTGCAGAACAGTCTATTCAGTCAAAAGCCTTGAGTGTTGATGAAAATATGTTTTTCGATATGTTATCAGCGTTTTGTAAAAGTTTGCGTGGTAGCGATGCGGAGGCTGCTTTGTTTTGGAGTAACAGGTTGATTGCTGCAGGATGTGACCCATTAATTATCGCTCGCAGACTAATGGCACACGCGAGCGAGGATATAGGTATGGCTGATAGCAACGCACTATTACTTGCGACCTGTGCTTTGGTGGCGGTGAAAAATCTAGGTATGCCCGAGGGAAATATTCCTCTCTCGCACGCAATTATATATGTTTGTGAGGCGCCGAAGTCAAACAGTGTCATAACTGCATTAAATCGTGCAAAAAATGATGCTCTTAGTTGTAGAAATGACAGAGTTCCTGAGCATTTAAAAAATTATCATATTGATAAAAATGCACCCACACACGCTATCGGTAAAGATAATAGCACTGCTATAGGAATAGACCAACTTTCATATTGTGCCGCCAAGAAAAGGAATACAAACAGGAAGGCCAACATAATTACGAATCCTGTTTGACCGGATTGTTTTTTTTCCTGATATGATAAGCCGCTCCACTCTATTCCTATCTCTTTAGGCAATTTCTCTCGGGCTATTTCCTCCAGAATTTGCATGGCCTGGCCTGAACTATATCCCTGAGCTGCCTCACCTGTAATAGTGGATGAATAAAACATATTGAATCGTTTTATCGTTCCGGGGCCTGTAGTATAACTAGTTGTTCCTAATGATGTAACAGGAATCATAGAACCTCCTGTTCCTTTGACAAAGAACAGATTAAGATTGTCCCTCGAGGCTCTGTATGGTGCATCTGCCTGTATATACACTCTATAAAC
>CASEHF010000040.1 GCA_949287685.1 uncultured Christensenella sp.
TGGATATATCCCTCAACCTTACGATTAATCGGTTTACCCCGAATCCACTCTATTAGCGTAAATAACATTCGAGAACCATCGAGCGCAGGAAGTGGCAAGATATTAAATATAGCGAGATTTGCTGCAATAAATGGCAGGAATACAAAGAGATTTGCAATATTTTGCTGTGAATACTCGGCAATTGTTGAAATTGTCGTAAACGGTCCACCGACATCGGCGATACCTATTCCGCCGGTTAATAGCAGCCATAGGAATACTAACACCTTCCAGGCAAAAGCGGCGGCAAGCGGTACGCACCGAGAAATCGCCTCAACGAAATTATGTTGGTAAGGCACTGTAGAAAAGCCCACATATAGTCTAGTCACATCTGCGCCCTCAGCATCTGCTTGAGTATAAGCGTATAGATTGCATACAATCTCCAAAACTTCGCCATCGCGCTCAATAGTTAGGTTCAAATTATTGTAGCACTTATAAGTTATGTCGTCAATCGTTACCTCGGTAAAATTCGCCTTTTCCTCCTCGGTCATACTACTGTAATGCTGGTTTAAGAGTTCGTTTGCTGTGTTATCAGTAATAAAATCAACAGTTATGCCATCAATTTCGCGAATAATATCATTCCGCTGCAAATTCGTTTGGAAATCGGGATTTACCTCGTTAATTTTAGGTATATCATATCCAAAACCAATTAGCAGAATAAAGGCAAAAATTATAGCAGAAATGAAGTTGAAAAACACTCCACCAAACTGCACGATTAGTCGTTTCCATGGTTTTTGATTATTAAAAGCTTTTGGGTCGGGATCATCCTCATCCTCACCCGCAAAGGCACAATATCCGCCCAAGGGAATAATACGGATACTAAACAATTCCCCAGATTTTAGCTGCTTTTTGAAAATTGCTTTTCCAAAACCGATAGAAAACTCCTCAATTTTAAAGCCGAGCCATTTTCCAAAACTGTAGTGACCAAACTCGTGGATTGTAATCATTACGAGCAATACTAAAATCGCTAGCAATATATATCCAATCGTAGTCATAACACTAGCAAAGCTAGCGAGCATATATATCAAAATCACCCTCCAGATACAAACTAATGCGGTACCATAACAGCCCGCATTAGTAATATTTTATTCATTTTACACAAAAAGTATTACAAAGAAAATAAACACAAAAACAGCATTAACGACCAAGCCATTACATCTGTCCATTACGCCGCCATGACCTGGAATTAATTGACTGAAGTCCTTTACTACTGCACGGCGCTTGAATAACGAGCTAAACAAGTCTCCTGCCATATTAAATATACCGCAGAAAATTCCCGCAATAAAGAATGTCCAAATATTGACATCGATACCACCCGAATTAAACAACATATTATACGGTGCAAAAGAATTAAAGATTGCAAAAACTACAATGCTACCAATAACAGCACCGATAATACCACCGATTAACCCAGTCCAAGTTTTCCCAGGTCCCAACTTTTCCATACTTATTTTAGGGCCCTTTATCAACCTACCCGTAAGCATTGCAAAAGTGTCAGCACACATACTGGTGACAAACAATAACACAAGTCCCATAAGCCCAAAGTCGACACCGCGCGCCTGGAATGCACTAGCAGTTTCTGAAATACTCATTTGCCCAAAGTGGTTAATGATAAAGGCAAAACTGAACAGGAATGTAGGCCATAGGCACACAAAAATTGTGTTCATTGCCTTTGAAAAGGCATAATACACTAGCGAACCTTGAAAGCCCTCGCTAACTTTTAGTTTGTTCCCCCACTTGCTAAAAATTAGAGGAGTCGCAAAGAGGATAACAAACATAACGAGAAGTATTGCCAAGCAGAACAGCACGAAATAATAGAAATTTAACTCCGTATTAGCACAAATCGCTATCAGCATAAAACAAAGTATTGGGTAAAGCCCTACAGGGGTTGTCCAAGTGGGCCTATCCATTTTGTGAAGTAAATTCTCCACCTCATAAGCGCACACAATTAGTAATGCGCCAATCAACAAGTCGAACACATAGTTATTCAACTCGCGCAAAAAGAAGCACCCCACCAAAACAATTAGTATAATGGCACCCGAAATGATTCGCGGCAACCATTTTGCTGGAGTGTTCGTAGTTTTTTTATTCTCCATTTTTTTCTCCTAGGTTTTTTAAATACTACCAAAACGGCGCTTGCGTTTTTGAAAGTCAATCAGCGCTAATTGCAAATCTTTTTTCGAGAACGCAGGCCAATAAGTTTTTGTAAAATAAAACTCGCTATATGCCATTTGCCACAGCATAAAATTACTTACACGCATTTCACCACTGGTGCGAATTACAAAATCAGGGTCAGGCAGGTCGCTAGAATACAAAAGTTTCTTAAATTCCTCGGCACTGTTTATAGGTTTACCTAACTTCACCGCCTCATTCACAGCGCGTAAAATTTCATCGCGGCCGCCATAGTTTATCGCTAGATTAAGAGTGAATTTATCGCAATCTTTAGTCTTTTTAACTATATTTTCAATTGAGTTAACCAAATCTTGTGGCAGGCGCGTATAATCGCCCGAAATTACGACCCTCGCCCCACGGCGCAAAAACTCCTCAGCATTATCATTTAAATAATCGCGCACAATGTTAAAAATACCATCGATTTCCTCTTGAGGGCGCTTCCAATTTTCGGTCGAAAATGTAAAGAAAGTGGCATATTTGATACCCAAATCATAAATATGTTCAATAATGCGCTTTAGATTTTCGCAACCTGCCTTGTGCCCCATATTACGCGGCAAGCCGCGTTTAGTAGCCCACCTGCCGTTGCCATCCATAATGATAGCAATATGCGTAGGCAAGCGAGACAAGTCTAATTGCTTTAAAATATGTAATTTATCTGCTGCCACTTGCTACCCCTTTTAGTTTTTTAGCACAAAACCATTCATTTAAAAGTACTATATGCGAAAATCGAAATAAAATACACAAATTCTCTTAAACTTCCGTAATTTCCTTTTCTTTTTGCGCTAACATTTTGTCGACTTGGTCGGTAAATTTATTTAAAATCTTTTGCACCTCGGTCTCTGCCTGTTTTAATTCATCCTCGGTAATTTTTTTCTCGTTTTTCAACTTCTTGAATTCATCTAAACAGTCACGCCTACCGTTTCTCATAGTCACGCGAGTATCCTCGGCAAACTTACGCACCATTTTCACGAGTTCCAAGCGGCGCTCCTCGGTAGGAGCGGGTACAAACAGTCTAATTACCTTACCATCATCGCTAGGGTTTAGCCCTAAATCACTTGTCTGTATAGCCTTTAGCACTTCCTTTAGCATACTAATGTCCCACAACGAAATTGCAATCGTGCGTGGGTCGGGCGCGCTAATGTTTGCCATTTGGTTTAGCGGAGTCATAGTGCCGTAGTAATCTACCATAATTTTGTCCAAAATGCGTGGATTTGCCCTGCCTGCACGCACTGAATTTAGTTCACTACCAAAGTGGTCAATGCTCTTTTGTAATTGTTCATTAAGTCCCTTATATAGTGACTCATCGTATTCGTTTAACATAATTTACTCCTTGAAGTTATATAAATATATTTTACTTAATTTTTCTAGTTTTGGCAAATGTTTGTTACTATAATTTTTAAATTAATTGCTGAAAAAACAAAAATAACCCCGCAGGGTTATTTTAAATTATTCGCCTCTAGCCTGTTTTGCTACTTCCTCAGCGAAGTTATCCTCTCTCTTTTGGAGGCCCTCACCTAACTCGTAACGAACAAATCTGCGAACTTTGATTTTTTCACCAGTTGACAAAATTACTTCATTGATAATGTCTTGAATAGTCTTAGTTGGGTCACGGAAGTACTCTTGCTCGAGTAGACAAACTTCCTTGTAATACTTGTGAACGCGACCTTCGACAATCTTGTCGGCTACTTGCTCAGGCTTTCCTTCGTTTAGAGCCTGTGCCTTGTAAATCTTTTTCTCGTTCTCCAAAGATTCAGCATCTACATCCTCTTTACTGATAAAGAGTGGCTTGCTGGCAGCGATTTGTAAAGCAATGTTGTGAATTAACTCCTTGAATGGCTCGCTTTTTGCCACAAAATCGGTCTCAGAGTTGACCTCAACTAGCACACCAATTTTACCGCCAAGGTGAATGTACGCCTCAACTGCACCTTCTGCAGCGATTCTGCCCTCTTTTTTAGCAGCGGCAGCCATTCCCTTTTCACGGAGCCACTTTGTAGCCTCCTCCATATTTCCGTTGCAAGCCTCTAACGCGTTCTTACAATCTAGCATACCCGCCTGTGTGCGAGTGCGCAATTCTTTAATGTCATCTGTTAAACTCATATTATCCTCCCAAATTTTGATTATTCAGCATCTGCTTTCTGTTCTTTTGTCTCTTTAGGCTCAGCAGCTTTCTTTGTAGCAGTCTTTTTTGGAGCCTTTTTCTCTGCCTTCTCGGTCTTTTCCTCTGCTGGCTGCTCCTCGACTTCTGCCACTACTTTTTCCTCTTTCTTTTTGAAAACTTTTTTAGCGACCTGAGCGCCCTCATCGTTAATGGTCTCGGTAATCTCGCCCTCGGTTTCCTTTTTCTCTACTTCAGGAACATTGCCGTTCTTTGCCTCAATTACTGCGTTTGCAATAGTCTCAGCGATTAGGCGAACTGACCTAATTGCATCATCGTTACCTGGAATCACAACATCTACAAGTGTAGGGTCGCAGTTTGTGTCTACAAGTCCTACAACAGGGATACCTAAGTCATGAGCCTCTTTAACGGCGATGTGCTCTTTCTTGAGGTCAACTACAAACAATAGCCCAGGAAGTGCAACCATATCCTTAATACCGCCAAGGTTGCGCTCAAGTTTGTCACGCTCTGCCTTCATTTTCAAAATCTCTTTCTTTGGGAAAAACTCAAACTCGCCTGTTTGCTCCATTTTGTTGAGTTTGTTGAGTCTCTCTACGCGAGAACGAATTGTCTTGAAGTTTGTGAGCGTACCACCTAGCCAACGAGTGTTGACATAGTACATACCACAGCGCTCAGCCTCTTCCTTGATTGCATCGCACGCTTGCTTTTTAGTACCTACGAAAAGTACTGTCTTACCCTTTGCGACCATGTCACGAACATAGTTGTATGCCTGTTCAACAAGCACTACAGTTTGTTCAAGGTCGATAATGTGTGTGTCGTTACGAGCACAAAAAATGTACTTACTCATCTTAGGGTTCCACTGTCTGGTAGGGTGACCAAACTGAACACCAGCCTCGAGTAATTGTTTTATTGAAATTGCCACTTTTTAATCCTCCTTGATTCGTTTTTAGTCCTCCCACCCGCGTTAAAACTCCTTGGCTCAACCTACAAAAATAGGCAACGGTGCCAAAAATGGCGAATGGTGCGAATTTCAATATCGAAATTTTATCACAATTTTTTAAAAAAATCAAGGGCTTGAGTGTACTTTTTTGTTAATTTGTGGGGCATTTACTGGATTTTTTTAATAATAGCACGCTGCCGCTTTAGTTAGGCTGGTGTATAGAGTAATTGTTGTGTAGGGGCTCGGGTGTTTTGTGTTGTTAATTCTTAATAAAAAAGGATAACGCGGGTTATCCTTTTTTGTGTTAAGAGGAATAGATCCTTCGGTGCGTGGGCGCACTCCCGGTATATATAAAGTTAAACTATACACTTTTAGTGATTGTCTGCGGTTAGTTTAGAATGTTTTAAGAGGAATAGATTCTGCGGACAGCGTATTGCTAAGTATTCCTAATGTTACCTTTCACTCTACGCTGAGTTACAAAGGCTTACGCGGGTCGAGGCTCAGGATGCCTTCCCGCTTGCGGGAAGTCTGGCGCAAGAGTGCTTAGCACGGCAAGAAATGAATAGTTTTGCGCCAGCCCAGTACTCTCAGCCACTTAAAGAGGAATAGATCCTTCGTCTAAAGGCTACGCGGGGAGCGCTCAGGATGACAGACTTTAAAGGTCTGCGGGTACGGCTTTGTACTATTTACCGGGAGTGTGTCTACGCACAGCCCACGCACTGCGGGTCAGTTAAACTCTTGGGTTTGGTCGTTGTCGAGGCTGGAGTTTGCATTTGATTGGTCTATCGGGACAAAAACGGCAGTAATTTTCTTGTTATACGCTTCGGCTTTGGTAAGTGTTAGAGTTTCTTGTGTGCCGAGGTTGTTCCCCTCTGCATCCTCCCAATGGGAAAAGCGGTAGCCATTTTGCGCGAGTTTCGCTATAAAAATAATCGTATCGGTATCGTTGAGGCTTTCGAAGTCATCCCCCACTACACTCGCCACGCCACCTAGAGTCGCGGAAACTACTATACCACTTGCTCCACCGCTAGCGCTGGGTGGCTCGAGGGCTTGGATAATGTTAGTAAAGTATAGCGTAACCGTGATATCATCCACGACCCCAGCAAATTCAAATACAATGCGCGAGGCGGAGGCGTTTGTTAGGTATGTAATGCCCAAACAAGCACTGTCCGCAATGAGTGTGCCACTAAGGCAGTCGATTTCTTGCGGAGGGCTACCGTTTATCGAGACAGAGGATATGTAATTGCCAGTTGTAAAATCTAGTTGATGCCGCCTGTAAATATTATCAGTAGCAACGGTATTTTTAGCGATTTCGGCACCACTATTACCTGAGGTAAAAGTGATTTGTGGTAGTCTAAAGTACGCGGTATAGGTCTCTGTTTTTGTTACAGGAAAAGTATACGAGTTCTCGTAAATTTTGTTACCAACGCTGTCTTGCCAGTAGTCGAATAGGTAGCCATTTATGCCAATAGCAGTGATTGTAGAGTTGCCCGCATAATCAAATGCGTATGTGCCACCGCCTGAGACTATGCCTTGCTGAGAATCACTTACGGTGACTATTATATCTTTAGTTAAAGTAGCAGCAATAGCATCAAGATTTAAGTGAAGCGCGGGGCGGACGCCGTTGCTACTATCCACATAGTAGGCACCATAGCCGGAACCGCTAGAACCCAGGCGGTAGACAGCGGTCGAATCAGGGTAGCTACCGGAACGGGACCACCAAGAAGAGGAAGCCGAGCGTTCTGTTGTGGATAACTCCCATATTCCTAATTCGGAATCGGCAGTGCCAGCCTCCGAAATGCTGGGAAGCCAAAGGTAGTCATCACCCCACTCGGTATAGTAGTTTTTGCCTTGGTATGTGTAACTACTACCATACCAACCTGTGTTTATAGTCGTAGAGAGTGACTCATTGTTTAGGGTATAATTTGTTGGGTTGTTACTACCTGTTAATTGGGCTTCGGTTTGATACCATACTTCTTGTGGTTGTACTAGATAATTTGTGAGACCATTAGATTCTACTGTGTATAATGCATATTTGTGTGATGAGGACTTGCTAGCGGTAGTTGCAGAGTTAGGGTTATCGCTATTTTTATAAATATTTATATAATAACCTCCATTGTTTAAAGTAACTGCGCGTATGTGACTAGTACCATACATACCAGTAGGATAACCATTAATAAAATCATTTGGTCCATAGTATGAACTGCTGTTACCGTAGGTCGCAATCCCATCGTTGTTTACCATTAAAAGGGTGGCTATGCGGTCGCCTGTTGTGTTGCCTGTACGAGTTAGGTATACTACTTGCCACTTGTAGTTGCCTATAGTCACGACAACAGACTTGTTGGGATCCTTGTCGCCGTAGGTGTAGCCGCGGATGTCTGCGGCGGTCTGCTCATTGGTGTTAACGCCGCTAATAGTACCATTACTAGATATGTAACTCAATAATTTATTAAAATTTGTAGCATTAAACGCCTTTGCACTACTATTCCAAATATCGCCTACCACGACTGCGTTTGAAGTAACATCACTTTCACTATCGAACGCATCTACAGGCGTTTTTGGTATCAATAAAAAGGCGGTCAAAAGTGTAGCAACTGTAAAAACACCGACAATTGCCAAAATTAACCCTACTTTAACCTTAGATAATTTCATACCAACTTCTCCTATTTGTATTTATTAAAATATTAGTGTTCTCAAACAAATATAATTAACAGGTCTAATTGATTAATTATAAATGAATCTACTTAAGAATTAACCTATTACTATCTCTATTGTTAAAACATAAATTTTTATAGCGCTAATATTTTACCAAAATATAGATATTCTATATTATTTTATCAATGTTTGCAATTTTTAGCAAATTTTTTAAAAATTTTTATGCAATAAAGAGATGTAAAATACTGGCATTTTGTACTTTACAATTAAAGTTTACCTTTTTTTATAACAAAATAAATCAAATACGAGAAAAACCCGTACGAAAATTGCTCGTAAGTTAATTTTTTGATTTTTATTTATAGTAAACTTATATTATGAGTATAGGAGAAATAATTAGATTATTGCGAATAGAAAAGAATATGTCGCAAACTACATTAGGTAATATATTATATGTATCGCAAGACACAATTTCAAGTTGGGAACTTGGAAAAAGCAAGCCCGATTTTGATATGTTGCGAAATATTGCAATTATATTTGATATAACTCTAGATGAGTTAATGGATATGGAAAACTATCGCATTGAATGGAGTAAAAAACTAAAAGAAAAACAACAAAAACAGCAAAAAAATTAAAAGAGTAGACATTAAAATCTACTCTTTTATGTTCTAGCCCTACTCTGCATCCTCTTTTAGGTTTACATTGTGGTAAACATTTCTTAAAAATTTGAAAAGCCAACAATGATGTATGCGTACTTTTCAAACTGTCAAGAT
>CASEHF010000041.1 GCA_949287685.1 uncultured Christensenella sp.
CTTTTAACCCCACAGACAAGTTCGAAAAGGTTCAGTTTGTAGAAAAGGAAATGCAGTACTTATATAACGATGGCGACCTTTACTATTTCTTTGATCCAGAAACTTATGACCAAATTCCATACAACAAGGACTTGGTAGAGGAGTGTTTGCCGTATTTATTAGATGGTATGAATGTTACAGCAAAGTTTTTCAAGGACCAAGTATTTTCCGTTGCACCTCCTTTGTTTGTAGTGCTAGAGGTTACCGAGACTGAGCCTGCAATTCAGGGTGATACTTCAAAAGCAAGTTACAAGCCTGCAAAACTAGAGACAGGACTAACTGTACAAGTACCTCTATTTATTGGTAATGGTGAAAAAATTAAAATTGATACTCGTACAGGAGAATATGTGGAGAGAGCATAGTAATAAAAACAACACCTTAACAAACTGCGCCCAAAAACGCAATGTTTAGGTGTTGTTTTTTAAATAGTACTTTATTACAAAAAATTTTAATAAATTTTTAAAAAGTAGTTAATTTTGTTTGCTTTAAATAGTGGATTGTGGTATTATACTATTGTCTCTTTAGACATTTCCTTTTTGTTTTTTGTGTTCTTTAAAATTTTTCATTTCATCTATTTTTCATTTAAACTACTTTAAAAAGACAAATCTTCTTTTGGCACAGGGTACGCCCTGTGTTTTTTGTTGTCTAAGAAAATTAGTATTCAAGGTCGACACGACAAAAAATCGGGTCATTTAAAAATTCGAGTATAGTCATTTCAAATCCCATAGCAACTTGATAAACTAAGGCAAGTGAAGGGTTCTTAGTATTTCCTTTTAGCACATTTACTAAAGTTGAGCGCGGAATACAATTGTTTTTAACAAATTTATGAATTGTTAAACCCTTCCTTCCCAAAATGTATTTAAAGCGAATTGTGAAAGCTTCACCAAGAGTCATTTCAACCACCTCATTAATATTCTTACCTAATTGAGAACAAGTGTCTTGTCCAAATTAGGTTAGATATATATTAACAAGTTACAAGCGAAAAAGTGCAACCAAATTCGGTCAATTGTCAAAATATATCAAATTTTGTCGATTTTTAACGAAAAAATGGGGCAAAAAACTTCAAAAATGAAAAATTTATCGTATTTTTTGATTACCAACAGGCATTTTTTTAGTAAAATCATTCAATGGTATCAAAAATTATATACTAGCATATATTACTTAAAGAAAGTTGGGGGCAGTATGGAGACAAGTTTTAGCGAATTGCGTGCCAAAGTCGTGATTAATCTAACTGATGGGCGTAGACTAGGCCATATTATAGATTTGATTTTTGAGCAAAATAGCGCGCGTATTCTTGGAGTTGTGGTTCCTGGGAGTCGCTCAGGTGTGTTTAAAGGGCGCGAGGACATTTTTATCCCTTATCAATGTATTTGTAAAATCGGACTAGACACTATTTTAGTCGAACTTAATCCAGTGAGTCAACCTGTAAATACCGTTAATGCGATAGGGAAATATTCATCCTCAAATTCTGTTATAGTCGAACCTGAGACTAGCAAAATTCACAATTATGCTAGTTATACAGGCGCTCGTGGTAGATAAAACGATAGCGGTTTATATTGGATATTGTTATGAAAAAAGAATAGCGTGCTAGCTATTCTTGTGTTTTTTCATTATCTGTAGATTTTTCTGGACTTTTGGTATTTTTATCTTTTAATAGGTCGCGGATTTCTTTTAACAAGCCTTCGGTGCTGTTTTTATATGCTTCATCTTTTTTGGCTTGCTCAAGTGCTTCTTTCTCTTTTGCTTGTTCCTCGCGTAGGGTAGTGAGCGCTGCGTGTACAGCACGCTTGTCGCGGAGGTCGACACCTTTCTCTTTTAAAATTGCTTTTTCCTCTTTATTTGGAGTTTTGATATTTTTTGTTGCTTCCTTAAACAATGTCGAACTTTTCATCATAATGCGCAGTATGATGAATATCGTTAGTGCTATAATCAAAAAGTCAATTATTGCTTGAATAAAATTACCATAGTTCCATGTGAGAGTTGCGACACCCTCAGCATCGCGTTGCAGCACGATAGAAAGGTCTGCTAGGCTGTTCGCTCCTAAGGCCCAAGTTATTAATGGCATAATTATGTCATTTACTAGGCTAGATACAATTTTATTGAATGCAGTACCTATTACGACCGCTACTGCTAAATCTATGATGTTGCCTTTACTGATAAAGGCTTTAAAATCGTTCCAAAACTTCATTACTTACTCCTTTTGCATTGTTATATAACATAGTGATTTTAACATATTTGGCGTAAATTTACAATATTTTAAGTATAAAATTATCATTTCCACAAAAATTATTTTTGGAGGTGAATGATGAAATTAAATGAAAGTAGGACTTACGAAAATTTAGCGCGCAGTTATGCGAGTGAGTGTCAGGCTCGCACTAGATATGAATTTATTGAATATGGCGCTAGAATTAACGGCTATAAGAATATTGCCGACATTATAGATGAAATCGTGTACCAGGAGTTTAATCACGCACGAATGTTTTATACATTTATTCAAGATAGCGAGACACAGCAAATAGACAATATCGAGATTGTGGCGGGTTTTCCTTTTCGTGAGAAATGGGACTTGTGCGAAAATTTAAGACTTGCTAGCCTTGATGAAGCGGGTGAGGCGAATGTTTATGCAGAGTTTGCTACAATTGCTAAAGAGGAAGGGTTCTTGGAAATTGAGAAACTTTTTCTAGACATAATGCGCGTAGAAATATATCACAAGGAAATTTTTTCAGAACTATACACACAATTTAGAGAAGGAACGCTGTATAAAAAAGAACAACCCACATTATGGGTATGTGGAGATTGTGGGTATATGGCTACAGGGCTGGAGCCGTGGGATGAGTGTCCTTTATGTAAGGCAAAACGGGGTTCAATCAAACTTGTACTGGATGCGTTAAAATTGCGCGAAAAAATGAATGCCGCTTCAAATAAATAAATATCTATATAAAAAGAACATATTGGTGTCTGCTCACAGTTTCAAGCAATACAATATGTTCTTTTTTAATCAAATATAGGGTCATCATCGGTTTCAGGCGCTGGGGGTAAGTCAGGTTCTGGAGGAATATCCTCTGGAGGCGGAGGCAGGTCCTCTTGAGATTCTAATGTAGGTGGTTCATTATCGAAAATATTGTCATCAAAATTTTCAATTGCCTCAAGTTCCTTCGACACTTTTTCAAACGCCTCACGGTTTTGTGGTAGAATAGGAGGGGGTGCCGTGGTCTCGAGGCTCGCTAGATTGGTATCTTTTTCGGTGCTCCTAAATGTTGTCGAAGGGCCATCCCAAATTAAGGGAATTTCACCTAAGGCACCATTACGATGCTTGGCTAGGATTAGGAAAGCCTGGGTCGGGTCAAGGCTCGCATCTTTATTGGTGTCTGCGTAGCGGCTAGGGCGGTGGATAAACATAACAATATCGGCATCTTGCTCAATCGCACCAGTTTCACGAAGGTCACTAAGTTGTGGCTTGTGGTCGCCCGTACGCTGTTCAACGGCACGCGATAACTGTGACAGAGCGAGAACAGGGACCCCTAGTTCTTTTGCCATAATTTTTAGATTACGCGATATATCGCTGACTTCTTGTTGGCGACTATCTACGCGGTTTCTCCCGCTACTCATAAGTTGTAAATAGTCGATCATTACAAAATCAAGTCCACAAGTTGGGTCATTTTTTAATCTCATACATTTTGACTTAATTTCTGCGGGAGTGTTCATACTGTTTTCATCTATGTAAATTGGCGCTTCGGCTAGAATGTTTACGGCTTGGCGAAATTTGCGCTGTTCATCCTCGTTTAAATCTCCGCGCATTACTTTTTCCATACTGATACTTTTACAAGTTTCTTTTGCAATACTTACAGCCATTCTGCGGGCAAGTTGCACGCGTGGCATTTCTAGTGAGAATATAGCACAAGTTTTATGCTCTTTAATCGCCATATTTTGTACAAAGTTTATAGCGAGTGAAGATTTACCGAATGAGGGGCGTGCCGCTAATATTATCAAATCGCCCTTTTGAAAGCCGTTTGTGTAGTGGTCGAGTCCAGGGAAGCCTGAGGGAATGCCGCGCTTTGCATCGGGATTTTGAAAGCACATTTCAAAGTCCTCAATCACTTCCTCAAGGCTGCCTTTTATTTGTTCTAGGGAAGAATGGTCTGAGGTCTGTGAAATCGCATATATTTTGCTTTCGGCAAAGCCAAGGGCTGATTCACGGTCATCACTTGAATATGAATTATCGATAATTTCGCCACCCGCCGCAATTAATTGGCGCAGTGTGGAGTCGCGTTTTACAATATCAATGTAGTACTGATAGTTTGTGGCGCTCGGGAGTACATTAGTAAGCGTAATTAAATAACTAACCCCGCCAACTGCTTCGAGTAATCCCTGATTCTCTAATTCACTGGTCAAAATTATATGGTCAAAGTAAGTGTGATTTTTCTTTACAAAGAGAGATTGCATAGTGTCAAAAATAATTTGGTGCTCTTTGGTATAAAAATCATTTTTCTTTAGTTCTGTTAGTATTACCGCTGGTGCTTCCTGACTAATCAGTACCGCGCCTAATACTGCCTGTTCCGCCTCAAAGTTGTAGGGGAGTCTGCGACCTAGATTGTTTACAGAAGTGTCGTTTTTCTTTGGCATAATTCCTCCTAATCATCATTGGCGCTACTATCTTTGTTCGCCAAAAATTCCTTGCGTTTTTGTGCAATGCTCTTTTTACGCTTTTCATTAATTAAGTACCCGCACACCGAGGCAAGTAGTAGTATAATAACATCGATGATTACTAGCACGGTTAGCGAAACAAATTTATTGATAAAAATGTCTAGCACTATAATTATCGGTAACGCACACAAAAAGGACAACATATAGATTTTGATAATAGCCATATATTCCTTGCGAGTCATTGCCATAAATATACCTCCTAAATTTGCACAAAAAAAGTGTTTTATAAGAGTGTATCACAAAGTTAAAAAAAAGTTAAGAGTTTTTTCGAAAGTTTATACCATTAAATATGAGGCGATTTTGTGCTTTTGCCTTGACTTTATCGTGTCTTTGCGTTAAAATATAATTAATATGCCTTTATTTTAGGCAAAATTTTAATTTTTAGGAGAAAAAATATGTATTGGGCAGATGAGATTGCAGAACAGGTAATTAATACTTATCCCGAGCAAGAAGTGTACACCTGTGCCAGTGGGATTAGTCCTAGCGGCGAGGTACATATGGGAAATCTACGCGAGGTGGTGACTACTTGGTTTGTAGTAAAAGCACTACGCGATAGAGGTAAAAAAGTCCGTTTTGTTTTTAGTTGGGATAACTACGATAGATTGCGCAAGGTCCCCGCTGACATCGACCAAAGTTTAAATAAATATATAGGAATGCCATTAGACAAAATCCCTGACCCGTTTGGGTGTCACACTACTTGGGCTCGCCATTTTGAACAGCCCTTCATTGATGCGATTCAAGAGTTAGGGATTGAAGTAGAGCACCTTTTCCAAGCAGATAACTATACAAGTGGCAAATATACCGACAAGATGATTGAGGCGGTAAACAAGAGAAAGCAAATTTATGATGTATTAATGAGTTTTAAGACTCAAGAGGCTACCGATGCTGAGCGTGAGGCTTTTTACCCCGTGCAAATTTATTGCGATGCGTGCGGTAAGGACACAACCAAAATTTTATCCGACAGCGAAAACGGAGCAGTGCTCGAATACGAGTGTAAGTGTGGACACCATGGCACTTTAGATTTACGCAAGCAGCACAACGCGAAGTTGATGTGGAAGGTCGATTGGCCGATGCGTTGGACATATGAGGGCGTAAATTTTGAGCCAGGAGGGAAAGACCACAGTACCGAGGGAGGTAGCGCTCAAGTAGCCACTAAGATGGTTTCAGCAATTTATGGCGGTCGTGCACCAGTTTATCGCGGCTATGAGTTCGTAGGTATTAAGGGTATGAATGGCAAAATGAGTAGTAGTAAGGGTAATGTAATGACCCCTGAAAAAATGCTAAAAGTGTACTCGCCTGAGATAATTTTGTGGTTATATACCCGCTTTTTACCAGAAAAGTACCTCGAGATTTCGCTAGATGAGGAAGTTTTGCGTGTATATCACGAGTTTGACCGTATGTATAAACTATATAAGTCAGGCGAGGGTGATGAGGTCGTAAATCGAATTATGGAGATGGCGCTTTCGTGTCGTAAGGACTACGAGGGTTGCCCTGTGAGTGCGCAAAATATCGCAGCGTTTGCTCCTATTGTCAATTTTGACCTTGATATGTTGGTTGAGTTGCTAAATAAGATAGGTGACAAGTGTACTCGTGAGCAAATTGAGGAGCGTTTTGAAAAAATTAGTTACTGGTTGAAAAACTACTCACCTGAATCAATTTCGAATCTGCTAGCAGAAAAGAACGCTGAGTACTATTCAACTCTTAGCGATGAGGAAAAAGGCTGGATTCGTACTTTAGTCAGCGAATTGAGAGCGCGCGACCTGTCGACCGAGGAAATGCAGACTTTGCTTTACGAAATTCCAAAACTAAATGGAGAACAGGACAAGACTAGACAAAAGAGGTTTTTTGAGATTGTTTATAACTTGCTACTTGGTAAGTCAAAGGGACCTAGATTGTATTTGTTTTTAGCCGCGGTAGACAAGGCGCAAACTTTGAATTTATTAGATTTTTAAGAGGAATAAATTATGATTGATATTAATTTAATTAGGACAGAGCCAAAGCGTGTCGAGGAAGCGCTTTTAAAGCGCGATTGCCACTTCGATTCGACATACTTTCTCGACCTTGATGAACGCCGTAGAAAGTTATTAACCGAGATTGAGGGCAAAAAGGCAGAGCGGAATAAGGCATCTAGTCTAGTACCGCAATTAAAAAAGGAGGGCAAGCCTGTTGAGGACCTTATAAACTCCACCCGAATTTTAGGTGATGAGATTAAGGAGGCGGAGGCGCTACTCGATACCTTGACAAAAGAGTGGGAGGACATTCAGTACGGACTCCCAAATATACCTGATGATGATATCGTGGCAGGAGGTAAGGAAAACAATCAGCCCATTTATACTTTTGGCGAAAAACCTAAATTCGACTTTGAGCCAAAGAACCATGTTGATTTATGCACAAGTTTAGGGCTAATCGACTACGAGCGCGCTGCAAAACTCAGTGGAAACGGCTTTTGGATATACCGCGGTTTAGGAGCACAACTTGAGTGGGCGCTACTTAACTTCTTTATCTCAGAGCACCTTGCTGATGGATATGAATTTGTATTACCTACGCAAATGCTCAACGAAAAATGCGGTTTTGGTAGCGGTCAGTTCCCGAAGTTCGCTGATGAAGTTTACTATGTGGACAAGGCGGGGAGTGAGGATGGCACAAAGCAGTTTTTATTGCCTACCGCAGAGAGTGCCATGGTAAATCTCTATGCGGGCGAGATTATCCCCGAGGAGGCGCTTCCTTTCCGTATGTTTGCTTATTCGCCTTGCTTTAGATGTGAGGCGGGGAGTTACCGCGCGGAGGAACGCGGAATGATTCGTGGGCACCAGTTTAATAAAGTCGAAATGATTGGCTATACCACTCCCGAACAAAGCGATGCTATGTTCGAGGAGTTGGTAAACAAGGCGCGTAAACTTGTCGAGAAACTGGGATTGCATTTCCAAATTTCGAAACTTGCTGCTGGTGACATTAGTGCTACGATGTGCCGTACCTATGATATTGAGGTATGGATTCCAAGTATGGGAATTTATAAGGAAGTTAGTAGTGTCAGCAATGGGCGTAGTTATCAACCGAGGCGTAGTAACACGCGCTATAGGACCAAAGAGGGGAAAACGGAGTTTATTCATATGCTGAACGGTAGTGGACTAGCGACCCCTAGAATTATTCCCGCCATTGTAGAGCAGTTCCAAAATGCCGATGGCAGTGTCACGATTCCCGAGGTGCTGCGCCCTTATATGGGAGGCTTGGAGCGCATTGAACCTAAAAAATAATAGAAACCAAGCTCAATAATATGGTCATCTTGAGACTCGACCCGAAAAGTGTAGTTGGTTGCATTTTTCGACATAATAAAAGTCTGGGCTGGCGCAAAACTATTCGTTTTTTACCGTACTAAGTACTCTTGCGCCAGACTTCCCGCGAGCGGGAAGGCATCCTGAGCCTCGACCTCGGTGCGAAGGCGCACACCCAGTATAAGGCACTAGGCAGCAAACAAGTACACTTAATATACCGTATAGGTGGAAAAAGTGAGGTGTCTAGGCACGCCGCTATATTTTGGGGTCATCCTGAGTGCCGACCCTCG
>CASEHF010000042.1 GCA_949287685.1 uncultured Christensenella sp.
AAAAGCGATACTTTGCAATTCCTCATCGACATAATCGCCCGAATATTTGCACCGTTTTTCAAAAAACTTTGGCGAAATCTGCAAGTATACAACATAACTTGTATTCGCTATTTTCTCGAAATTATCGCGCGAAAACATCTCAGTAGGACTCATACAAATAACTGTGTTCTCAAAAGAGGTGACATTTTTCACCACGCGGCTCTCACAATCCTCTATGTACTTTTGCCCTGCGGTATCCCCTAGGGTGTCGAGAATGTGGTGTTCATCACCGAGCTCAAACTCCACCATTTCATCGACATTTACATAAAACATCTCTAATTTATCCGCCAACTGCTTTGCGACAGTTTTTGCGTAATTTTCTAATAAACAAATAAGGGCAATATTTGATTTCATCGACTCACTCCACTATTATGTAATTAGAATATACCAAATTTTTTAAAATTTAGCAAACAATTTTACACATATTGCTAAATTTAACGCAATTCACACGCTGGCACCCATTTTTTTGCGACTGAAACGAAGTATTTAATCGTTTCAATCGGGTGTGGTGTAGGAGCCGAGGGTAAAAAGTTAGGTCGGTTGTATTGTTGCAAAAAGTACCGCTTTGCCCCTGCGATACTTTGTGCCATTGTCTCAATGTCGCTCTCATTTAAATCTGGAGTCACGGTAGTACGGAATTCGTACTCGACCCCGCTATTTTTTATCAACTCGATACTTTGTGCTATTTTTTCTAAATTGTTCTTTGATAGAGTGATTTGGGAAAGTTTCTCTATAGGTGCTTTAATATCCATAGCGATATAATCAACCATTCCATCCTCTATTAACCGTTGTATCATTTCGGGGTTGGTGCCATTGGTATCGAGTTTAACATCAAAACCCATTTCTTTGATTTTGCGAATAATTTGAGGCAAATCGCTGTGAATTGTCGGTTCTCCCCCGCAAACAACCACCCCATCAATCCAACCCTTTCGAGTATTGAGATAGTCTAAAACCTCGTTAGTTAAATCGATATTTTCGTGAAGTAGCCCCGCATTGTGGCAATACCAGCACGACCAATTACAGCCGTGTGTAAAAATTACGCTCGCGATATGCCCTGGATAGTCGATAAAGGAATTTTTTATATATTTTACAATTTTCATATTCTATGCTGCCGCCGCTGATATACCATTTTGCTCGCGGTGAAGTTGCTCTAACTCATCGTTATCTAAAAGTTCGTTAGGCTTTATTACAAACTTTTTGCGGTCAAAGTACTCGGCTTGCTTTGATTTATTAAAGTCCTTTACGCAGCGGAAGTAACCAACCACGCGCGACCAAACCTCTGCCTCTTTACCACAGTGCGGACAAGTGAAGTGCTCGCCTGCGATATAGCCATGCTCAGGGCAAACACTAAATGTAGGGGTGATACTAATGTACGGCATTTTGTTGTTTGTGAAAATTTTGCGAATGAGCGCCTTGCAAGTTTCTCTATCCGTAATGCGCTCACCAAGGTACAAATGTAGCACTGTACCGCCCGTGTACATAGATTGCAGCTCATCCTGCAGTCTCACAACCTCAAAAATATCATCGGTATAACCTACTGGAATTTGGGTGGAATTTGTATAATATGGCTCATCCGTACCCGAAGTGATGATGTCAGGAAAACGCGCCTTGTCTAATCTCGCAAGCCGTGCAGACACACCCTCAGCGGGAGTTGCCTCGAGGTTGTACTGATTCCCCGTTTCCTTTTGATACTCGACCATTTTGTCTCGAAGTGCATTCATAACCTCGATTGCAAACTCCTGCCCCTCGGGAGTCGTAATATCCTTCCCAAGTAGGTTTAAGAGTGCTTCATTCATACCATTTACACCGATTGTGGCAAAGTGGTTTGCCCAGTACTGCCCGCTACGCTCCTTTACGGGGCGGAGATAAAAGGCTGAGTACGGGTATAGCCCGTTGTCAGTCTGCTGTTCAATTATCTTGCGCTTTATCTCGAGACTGGTCTTGGCGATATCTGCCATTTTTAGCGTGCGACTGATAAACTCCTCTTTATTCCTGCTCAAATACCCAATACGCGGTAAATTAATCGTAACTACTCCAATCGAACCAGTCAGTGGGTTCGAGCCAAAAAGTCCGCCCCCGCGCTTACGCAACTCGGTGAGGTCTAGGCGTAATCTGCAGCACATAGACAGTGCATCCTCGGGACTGAGGGTCGAGTTTATATAGTTTGCAAAATACGGAATACCATACTTACAGGTCATATCCATAATTGCATTTACAACAGGGCTATCCCAGTCAAGGTCCTTTGTAATATTTATTGTAGGAATGGGGAAAGTGAAAATTCTGCCATTCGCATCACCTTGCATCATTACCTCGCATAATGCAAGGTTGAACATATCCATTTCCTTTTGGAACTCACCGTAAGTGCGGTCTTGTGGCACGCCTCCAATGATGACTGGGCGGTCTTTTAGGAGTGGATGTACCTTAATATCGAGGGTTATATTGCTAAACGGACATTGAAAGCCCACTCGAGTCGCAACATTCATATTAAATACCCAACCCTGCAACAACTGCTTTACCTCATCGTAATCTAAGTTATCATACGCAATAAAAGGTGCGCAATAGGTATCGAAACTGCTCCACGCCTGCGCGCCCGCGCTCTCACCTTGCAAGGTAAATGTAGCATTTGTAATCTGCCCCAAGAAACTGCGGAGGTGCTTTGGCGGATTTGAGGATACTTTCCCAGGTACGCCCGTAAAACCTAGAGTCAAAATCTGCGCCAAGTCCCAACCTACGCAATAACTCCCGAAAAAGCCTAAATCGTGGAGGTGAATGTCGCCACTTAGGTGCGCTTCCCTAACATCGACAGGATACACTTCGTTTAGCCAATAGTTCTTAGTGAACTCCTCACGGACATAATTATTAAGCCCCGCAACCGAGCGCTGCATATTCGCATTTTCCTTTGTCGCCCAATCGGTGTCATCAATGTACTTATCGAACAAATCAATGGTCGCCCCAATAAGTGCGTTCTTTTCGCGCGCGGTCTTGCGCTTCTCTCTATATAATATAAACGCCTTTGCAGTCTGCGAATGCCTATTGTCGATTAGGGTGTACTCCACTGCATCTTGAATTTGCTCAACAGTGGGCACACGGTCACCGACTCTTTTATTCAGTAACTCAACGACCTTTTTCGCTAACTCCATCGCCGTGTCATAGTCACTACCGTTGCACGCAACAGCCGCCTTGTAAATGGCATCTGCAATTTTCTTGATATCAAACTCCTGGTATGTGCCATCTCTCTTTAATACTTGCCCACTCATAATCATTCTCCTTTGTTTTAAATTTACCCTCTAATTATACAAAATACTATATATTGTGTCAAACTAATTAAGGCAAACACAACATATTGTGTTAAGTTTGTGCAAAGCGCACAAAAACACATCGATTTTAGTGATTTATAAAAATTCAAAATATTAATAAAATTAGCCGTTTTGCGAATAGTTAAAGTGTGATTATCTAAAAATTTTTCTATATTTATAAAGAAAATTCTATAAAATTTGCTCTCGTAAAGTTATCCACATTTTTATTTTTTGGAGTGAAAAAACACTTTTTTAAAAAAATTTTATTTCTTAAGGAATAAATCTTTCGGTATGTGGGTGGTGTGCGAAGGCGGTGCGAAGCCGCACACGCAATATATACATATAAAGTAAGACTACACGCTTTAAATACTTGTTTGCGATAGATTGGGGATTTTTTTAAGCGGAATAGATCCTTCGGCGCGGAGAGCGCGCGGCTCAATAAAAGTAATTAAGAGGAATAGATCCTTCGTCTGAAGGCTTGCGCGGGGAGCGCTCAGGATGACAGACTTTTATTTGTTAGACAAATAAACAACTACTCACTTTGAGCCGACCTATGAAAAGCGGTTTACCGTACTTGCAATAAATCACTTTTTAAAAGTCGGTTCAAAGTGTGTAATCGTTTTGCTTGTCTAATACTTAAATCACTTATAATATAATGTATAATGGGTGTATACTATAATTAGAAATGAATACTTTTGCACCAGCCAATAAAGTTAGTGTACAGGGCTAATATAGTTCATAATATAAAAGAAAAGCCCGCTAAACTCGGGGCTTTTCGCTACTATATCACGCTTGAGTTGATAATTTTGTTTATATTACTTTTTCTTTTTTACCGATTTTACTATACTAGGTGCAATAACTAGCAACACAACGCCAGAAACCACAATAATACCGACTACTATATACCACCATTTGATTTCGGTGACTGTTATTGTGCCATCTTGTGATATACCTACCATATAGGTGGTACCCTCAATCGCTCCTGGAGTAAGTTGACTAGTGTCAGCACTGGGGTCAAGTGTAGATGTGTCACCAGCCTCTCCCTCGGTCGTAGTGGAGCCACTGGTTTCACTGTCAGTAAGTGCGGTGTCTCCTGCATTTCCCTCATCTGCGACTCCCGTGTCGCTAGTGATTTCCCCTTCTGTAGGTGTAGTCGATGCAGTAGTTTCGCCACTATTACCCTCGGTATCCCCTGTAGCAGTAGAGGTGTCATCCTCCAAAGCACTCATGTCGTAATCAAGGGCTACGCAAATATTCCCGTTTAGGTGGGTAGTGAAAATGTTATTTTGCGGCACGCCTGAAGCAATAATGCGGTTGATTGTGTCTGGGGCTGGATGTCCGTACTCGCTACCATCATCACACGAGCAAATTACGACCTCGGGGTTTAAGACATCCAAAAGCTCAGCACTCGTACTCGTAGCGCTACCATGGTGCCCTGCATCCATAATGTCGACATCGGGGAGTGAATCGCCGTACTCAGCTAGAATCTGCTCCTCTAACTCCTGTTCGGTGTCTCCTGTAAAACAGTAATAAAAGTCGTTATACTCAAGTATCATAAAGGCTGAGTAGTTATTCCAGTCGGTATATAAGTGTTGATTGACCCACGGCGCATAGAATGTAAGTGTGTAGATTTCATCTGCGGAAACATTAGGGTCATTAGCATTGGTGATTTCATCCACTTGGAAAGTAAATAGCACCTCAGAATCTCCCCCATTTGTCTCTGCCTCAGCATACATTTTAGACAGCACGGTGTAGTAGGAGGCGTTATCCTCATCCTTTACATTATACCCATCATATGTGTCTTTGTCCGCTTGATACATATCTTTCGTTACATATGGCGATCCTACACTTGCTGCAAGGGCGCGTTCGGTCTCGGTAAAGTCGAGTTTATCTTGGTTTTTCTCTCCCGTAGGGGCAGCATAAAAGACATTTGGTCGATACATTTTGGTTACCTCGAACTCATCTAGTATCTCAGGCATAAAGGAATTGTGGTCAAAGTCCGAGTGAGTCATAATCATATAGTCGATTTTAGGGTTGCTAGAATCAACTAAGTAATTTTTAATCGAAGTCAACACATTGTCAGAACTGCTCTCGGGGTATTTGTTATCATAATTAAAACTACTACCCGCATCGATTATCATATTTTTGCCATCGGGCAGATTAATTAGTATACAGTCCCCTTGCAAGACATTTATATAATTTATATTTAATTTACTATTTTCGCGCGCCTCTACTGATGAAGTGATTATTCCATCGCGCTCGATTGTGGTATTGAGTTTATCCTCGAAAAAGTCCGAGAACAACAGCGAAACAAGGGCAAGTATAGTGATTACTGCCCAAATCGCAAACAGCCATTTATTACTCTTTGCGTTTTTAGCGGCGGTCTTTACCTGATTTATTTCGCTCTTTGTGAGTTTTTTACTACTCTTGCCTGTCAATTTGTCGACAGTGTCCGAGGCTTTGTCGAGTTTACTCTGCGCTTGTTTCGCTTTCTTTCTCGCTTCGTTGTACTTGTCCCAAGACATTATTATCCCCCCTCTTTTTTTCTTTTGCTAGTTGCTTTGCGCGCTTTTGCATAATCTTTAATCTTTGAACGGTTTCTTTGATATTTTCATCAGGCACACGCATACCTAGCACTTTTAGTATATTCGGCATTTCCTGCTTCGTAACTTCGTAGCCGATTTTTATCATTTCCTCGACATTATCGAGTTTGCGCTGGTCGTACTGAGATAAATCAATTTTTAGCACATAGTCCGAATGCACATAGCCCTTTACCGAGTTTGACTTCATCAAAATTCGCAAGGCTGCCTTCATAAGTTCTAGATACTTTGTGCTAGTCGTACCGTAGCCGCGGGTCGGGTTTATGTCGACCGCCAGCACGATATCAGCACCCATATCGCGCACGACATCGGCGGGAATATTGTTTTGTATTCCCCCATCAAACAACCGATAATCGCCGAAATCCACGGGATTAAAAACGCCAGGCACGGCACACGACCCCGAAATCGCCTTAGCGAGGTCGCCGCTATTTATATGTACCTCAGTTCCCGTAATAATATCCACCGCCACCGCAGTGAAAGGAAGTTTTAAATCCTGAAATGTACGGCCGCCCAAGATTTCGCGCACGACACTCTCGAGTTTCTCAGTCTTATTCGGCACAAAGGCGATTTTGCTGGTCAAAATGTCCTTAGGCTTTAGACTACGCGCACGCTCGAGCATTTCCTCATTACTCAAACCCGCACAATACACAGCCCCCATTAGCGAACCGACCGAAGTCCCCGCCACATAATCAAACTTCAACCCCGCCTCACGAAACGCCTGAATTACGCCGATATATGCAACCCCTCGAGTCCCGCCCCCACTAAAGGCAAGCCCTAGTTTTAGCGGATGCAGTGGCTGTGTAGGCGCATCCTCGATTTTTTTAGTTGTCGGGCGCTTGAATAACCTTTTTAACCAATTTCCAAACCCCATACCTTAGCCCCCTAATAATACTGCATATATTGTAACAAATTTTATAAAAAAGTGCAAATAATGTATCGCAAAAAAATAAAAAAGACATATTGTCAAATTTAATATGTCTTTTCGCATTTAACACGCTCCTTGCCTAACCCGCAAAACTCTAATATTTGCGACAAATTCTCACAATTCTCTATACTATGGTGCCAAACTGTCTGGTTAGTAATATCCGCATCATCGGGATTAATGCAAAGAGTGTCGACACCACTTAGGTACACCTTTTCATCATTTGCACCATTTCCAACAAACAATACATCATCTTTTGCCAATCTATATTCTCGCTTTATCAAATCTACACACTCGTTTTTGTTCTCTGGGTTATGAGATTTTGGGCGCTGAAAACCAGTCAAGTTTCCCTCTTTATCAAAAAGCAAGTCATAGGACTCAATCGCGGTGATGTACTCCCTAATTTGCTCACGCTCCAAAATATCCTCAATTATTTGCCTAATTCCGCCTGATAAAATAAAGACTTTTACGCCGTTATCGTGTAATATTTTCAATGTTT
>CASEHF010000043.1 GCA_949287685.1 uncultured Christensenella sp.
GTGCGGATGAGAGGCGCGATGCGTTAAGAAAACAGCACGGGCGTGCTGTTTTTAGCCAAAGCGGACAGCAAACTCGTTTTGCTGGCAGGCACGAAAGCGCAGCGGAGTGAACCGTAGGTTCGAGTCCTCTGCTCAATTTTTATTGTTAAAGTGGTGCGGATGAGAGGACTCGAACCTCCATGGTCTCCCACTAAGACCTGAACCTAGCGCGTCTGCCAATTCCGCCACATCCGCATATTGTTTCAAAATTATAAGTATATTATAACATAATCCGCGAACAAAATCAAGCGGTTAGCAAGATAAAAGCAACTTTCCTTATCTTAAAAAACTTTTAGTACTTTGTAATAAAAATGCGCTAGTGCATTGATTTATGGAGTAAAATATGGTATATTGATTATTACTAATGCGGTTTTCGCGCCAAAATGTGGAGTTAGCCGTGTTTTTTGCTGCGAAAAACTCTAAAAATAAGAAAAAATAGCAAAAAATAATGAAAAAAGGATAAAAAATGAGTATTTTATTTGATTATGTTGCGAAAATGATTGAGAATGCAGGCGGGCTCGAGGCTAGCAAAATAGTTTCAATGCTAGAGGAGCCGAATAACGGTTTTGCCGATGTGGCGCTTCCCTGCTTTCGCTTGGCAAAGGAATTAAAAAAGGCGCCAGCGATGATTGCTGGTGAGTTGGCAGAAAAAATCAGCGACCCGAGTCTAAAATCCATCGAAGCGGTAAATGGGTACATAAATTTCACCTTTGAGCCCGCCTTTTTGGCATGCACTCTTTTAGATAATGTGCGCCTAGACAGTGAAACAATCGCCGCAGCAAACGGCATGAGGGATAAAACCGTACTAATCGAGCACACGAGTATCAACCCAAACGCCAGCCCACACATAGGGCGTGCCCGCAACTCGTTAATCGGGGACAGCCTCGTACGCGTGTTTAGATTCCTCGGCTGGAAAACCGATGTGCATTACTTTGTGAACGATGTGGGCAAGCAAATTGCAATGCTCGTTTATGCGACCCGCGACCGTGAAAACATCGAATTTAGCGACCTTTTGAAGATTTACATAGACATAAACGATAAATTAAAAGATTATCCCGAAATTGAGGATGAGATTTTTGCTCTATTAAACCGTTTTGAAAACGGCGATGAGGCTACGATTGCTGCATTTAGGCGTATTGTGGACATTTGTATAAAGGGGCAAACGGCAATTTTTGCGCAACTCGGTATTTTTTGGGATAAATTCGATTACGAGTCGCGCTATATTCACGAGCATATCACAGACAAGGTGCTAACCGAACTCAAAAAATCGCCAAAATTGTTTGAGGCAGAGGATGGCAGGCTCGTTCTCGATCAGCACGGCGAGGAAATCGGTATTCAGGACCCAATGCTAGTGGTGACCCGTAGCGATAAAACCAGCCTTTACGCGCTTCGTGACATATGTTACACCCTAGACAAAGCCAATAGCGGTGCCGACCGCGATTTGCTAGTCTTGGGCGAGGACCAAAAGGTGTACTTCCAGCAAATCGCCGCCGCGATTACCCTACTAGGTAGCACTCCGCCCGAGGTCGTGCATTACTCCTTTGTGCTGCTACCCGAGGGAAAAATGAGCACACGCGCTGGGAATGTAGTATTACTCGAGGACTTTATGCGCGAAGCCACCCTAAAGGCAGACACCGCTCTCATAGAGCGCAGGGGAGCAAGTGACCCCGAAAAGGCAAAAATCGTTGGTTTCGGTGCGATAAAATACTCTATTTTGCGTTGCGGTCCCGAGAAAAATGTGCTTTTTGACTGGGACACTGCACTAAATTTCAATGGCGATAGTAGCGTTTATGCGCAATATAACTACGCGCGCATCCAGTCCGTACTCGAAAAGGCGGACATCGACTACTCTAGCCCTGACTACTCGCTGCTAGTTACCCCCGAGGAGGTGGCGCTAATCAAGGAAATTGCGCGCTTTGAGTCCGTAGTGCTATCTGTTTACAAACATCTCAACCCCTCGATTTTGTGTAATTATGTGTTTAATCTCACGACAAAATTTAGCCAATTTTATACCAATCATAAGATTTTGGGTATCGAAAACCGCGATTTAATGGCTGCACGCCTGGCACTGATTTATAAAACCGCAATCGCTATCAAAAATGCACTCTATCTCCTCGGTATCGACACCGTGAATCAACTCTAGGCGGCTAAGCCCCCAAGGCGAGAAAAAACTGTAGTAGTTGGGTGTAAATATAATTAATCAAAATACTAAATAACTAAAAGTTATCCACGGGGATAACTTTTTTATTTTTAAAAACTTGTACAAAAACGCACGCTTGTTACACGCCGCCTCGCTTTCGTGTCTGTCAAGTAATTTTAAAGCGGAATAGATCCTTCGGTGCGTGGGCGCACTCCCAGTATAATGTAAATAAGGCTACTCACTTTTAATGATTGTTTGCGGTAAATTTGAATGTTTTCAAGCGGAATAGATCCTTCGTCTAAAGGCTTCGCGGGTCGACACTCAGGATGACTAGTAATAGAGGTGTTTACGCAAGGTCGACCCGTGGAGTCTTTAGATAAAGGAGCTAATCTTAATAATACTTATTAGTTATTTAAACAGTCCTTAAAAAATAGTATTTATTTGGTGTTTAAAAGGGGTATTGAAAAGTGTCATTAAATGTGGTATAATTATACTAGGAACAAAAACAAAAAGGGAATAGAAATGGTAAAAATTAAACAAAAATGTAACAGGTCGGACATTATGGAGCAGTTTCGGGAGATTGTGACCGACTATGTTGATGAGAGGTTGTTAAGGGAGCGCGCGGGCTTTAAACCGCTACTTTATTACAATGGTCCTCGAAGTTTTAATACTGAATATCTGCCTGAATTTTATGCGCTACAAGGTATCGACTACAAGAAAACTTCGCACGAAATAGAGTTGCCAGAGGCTATAAAATCGCCGTATTATAGTTGTATGATTTATGTGAGTCCAGAGTATTTTTCTATACTATCAGACAAGTTAGGGTACTCGCTCGATGTGGCTTATAGGCTTCGTAAACAAGAAAATTACTACAACATTTTTAAACTTAATTACTACGGTGAGCGCCGCAATGTGGATGACATACCATTTGCGTTGATTAAAAAGGGGACTTATAGCGAGGAGGAGTTAAAGGAAGCACTAGAGTTTTTTGAGACAAATCACGAGATTACGGGTAGTTTTATTCCGGTTGTTAGGGAAATAAATGGGCAAAAGTGTGAATTTTTAGAGTTGAATTTTGATTTTTCAAACTTTTATCCAAATTTTGAAAAGTTGGATTTTGATAAATTAAAACAAACGGTGTATTATAATGTTATTAGGGTTTTTTCTAACTTTAATAATATAATTTTAGTGCAATCAGATGGTAGAGATATTGCTCTGTCTAAGGCTTTTTCAAAAACTGTACGCCTTGTCCAAAGCAAAAGCACACCTACCCGCAATGAAAATAACCTCCTAGGGTATGTGCAATCAAAAGAAGCTGAATTGGAGCCTCTCTCAGCGCACGACCTTGCGGTAATTGAGAAAAAGAGTAAATACGCAGATAAATTCGTTAATTATGCGTATGCAGGGGGTAAGAAATACCCTGAGACCCAAGATTATATAACTGTGGATGATGAGCAGTACCGTACTATGCTCTACTACATTTATAAAGGTGCGCCGCAAAAGGGTATAACAATAGAGAAATACATCAACGAAAAATTCGATTCTATAGTTTCGAGCATCCCGATTAAGACTCCCGAGGGGACATACAAAAAAATTAGCATTGCCGTAAATCGTGCGGAGGAGCACGAATTTGCCTCGCAACTACCATTAATGTGCGATTTTTGGCGCCGCACTGGTATCGATAGGAATAATTCCAACATATTCTATAGAAATTATTATGGCGAGTTGTGTAATCCGCACTCTACACCTTTTGCTTTGGTGCAAAGGTACTACGCTAGCACTGAAATTATGGAACTTTTAGCGGAGTTAAAGAACAGGTATAATTTTTCGTATATGGCGAGTCCAATAAAGCGCCCGATTAGAGGCACTATGCAGGAGTTTTCTGAAATTAGCGTAAACTGGTTTGCTAATAGCGATGTTGCAAAACGGTATTTATCGAACTTTGAGAACTCTATTCCTATATTAAACAATTTAGATACAATTGCGCGTGCAAAAAGCGCACAATACGGGCTTGACTATCACCCGGTTTATGCGAATAGCCAGTTGAAATAACGGCTGAGATTATTCTCTAAAATCTCTGCGCTGGTCTCGTATTTTAAATATATTAAGTGCTACTGACTAAATGTCTTGGGGCTATCTGTAGAGCGACAAAAAATACTATATATCTTAGGTCTATGGCAGATATTATAAATATAAATACGAACTAAAAAAGTTCGTATTTCTTTATAATTTTTCGATTAATTTTAGCCATTCTTGGTAATTATTCTCGCGTTTGACATCGTGGGCAGTGGGGCGGTAAATTTTTGCGCTTTCGTATAGACTGGATAACTCGCGCATTGACTTAAACGCGCCAAAACACAGCCCCGCCATATAGCACGCACCGAGGCTAGTGGACTCGGTCACTTTTGATACCGCAACGGGGAAGTGCATAATATCGCTCTGGAACTGCATAAGGAGCCCGTTTTTGGTCATACCGCCATCGACTCGCATTTGCTTTTCACTCACGGGGAATGACTCCTGCATACAATCAAATACCGCACGCGTGTTGTATGTGATTCCGCGCAGAACCGCCCGCACGATGTGTGCCGAGGTCGAGGCTAGCGTAATGCCAGCAAATTGCGCCCGAGCATTACTTTTCCAAAAAGGGGCGCCGAGCCCCGATAGCGCTGGGATAAAGAATACGCCGCCCGTGTCGGGGACACTACCTGCCATTGTCTCGCTCTCGCCAGGGGAGGATATTAGTCTAAATTGGTCCTGTAACCAGTTGATACACGAGCCTGCTGAGTACATATTGCCCTCGAGAGCGTACGCAACCCCCTCGCGCGTGCGCCACGCGACAGTGGTAATCAACTTATCGTGCAGTATTGGGGTAGAGCCGATGTTTGCTAGCATAAAGGCGCCTGTGCCGAAAGTAGTCTTGAAATCGCCCTTGTTTACGCAATTTTGCCCTAATAGTGATGCTTGTTGGTCGCCGAGTAGCCCGCCTATTGGCAGTTTTTTATTATCAAGTATACAGTCGCCGATATAGGCATCACTGTTGACTATTTTAGGTAGCGCGTTCATAGGCACGCCGAAAAATTCGCAAAGGTCCGCATCCCAGTCTTGCGTTTTTAGATTGTAGAGCAAAGTCCTGCTTGCATTCGAGTGGTCGGTGACAAATTTTGTGCCATTAGTGAGGCAGAAAATTAGGTAACTATCGAGCGTGCCTAGGCATAATTTCCCGCTTTTGCTTGCGGCACTGACTGCTTTAGAGTTCTGCAGTAGCCACGACATTTTGGTAGCGCTAAAATACGGGTCTATGCGTAATCCCGTGCGTTTGTGAATATTTGAGGCAGTGCGCTTTGATTTTTTCAATTTTTCGCAGTACTCAAATGTGCGCCGACACTGCCACACAATGGCAGGCTCAAAGGGCTTGCCAGTGTCGCGGTCCCACGCTACGGTCGTTTCGCGCTGGTTTGTAATGCCGACACCATAAATTTGCTCAGCGGGTAAGTTGGCAATAGTTTGCCTCAGGCACTCGACAATCGCTGCCACAATCTCGACAGCATCTTGCTCGACCCAGCCAGGGTGTGGGTATGACTGGCTGATTTTTTTTTGAAAAATATTGAATTGCTCGTGAGTGGCTACATTGTATGCGAGTGTGCGTACCGAAGTTGTCCCCATATCGATAGCGATAATGTATAATTTATCCATATCTACCCCCGAAAAATCATTTTACTTAAATATTATAGCAAAATGCGCTAATTTTTACAAACAATTATATAAAGTTTGATATTTATTTGACTTTAAATCGAATAAATTTTAAAATGATAATATATAAAAAGGGGGATAATATGGAGGAATTTCAAGTAGCCATAATAGGTGGCGGAATTGTGGGGGCGTGCGTATTTTCAGAACTTGCGAGAAAGGGAGTTGGTTGTGTACTACTCGAGGCGGGAAACGATGTCTCAAATGGCAGTACAAAGGCAAATAGTGGAATTGTGCACGCGGGGTATGACCCGATTCCAAACACGCTAAAGGCGCGCTTTAACATTCGCGGTAACCAATTATATCCTGCGATGTGCGCAAGGCTCAAGATTGACATTTTGCAGTGTGGCACCTTGGTGGTGACCGATAGCGAAAATTTGCGCGGTCTAGAGGAGTTGTTTAACCGCGGACTTGAGAACGGTGTGCAAGGGATGCGTATAATCGAGCGCGAGGAGTTGCACGAAATGGAGCCGAATCTAGCGGATAACATCGCGTACGGGCTGTTTGCGCCGACTGGCGCGGTGATTTCGCCATATCTTACTTGCATAGCGCTGTGTGAGGAGGGCGTGGTAAATGGCGGCAAAGTGTATACAAACTTCTGCGTAGATAAAATTGAAAAGAGCGGCGATAATTATGAAATTTTTGCGCAAGATAAGAGTGTTGTGGCTAAGTATATAGTAAATTGTGCGGGTGTCGGCGCAAATGCTATCAACGCGCTAGTTGGTGCCCCTGTCGCTGATATGAAGTATGTCAAGGGCGAGTATCTGCTACTAGACAAGTCGCAAAATGGTTTTGTAAACCGCCCTATTTTCCCGCTACCTACAAAGGCTGGTAAGGGTATACTAGCACTACCGACACTGCACGGGAACATTATGCTAGGACCTACCGCCATTCCTTGCGAACCGAATGATACAATGGTAGATGCTGAGGGTATTAGACAAATCAAGGAAAAGGTCGAACTCTCCGTAAAGAAACCCAACTACAAAAAGGTGATTAAACTCTTTGCGGGCGTTCGCGTGATTTCTGGGGATGATTTCATTGTAGAAAAGATGCCAAATTCGCACTATTACTATACTTTGGGAATTTGTTCGCCTGGGTTGACCGCAGCACCCGCGATTGCGGAATATTTGGTGAATTTAATGCTCGGAGATGGGCTAGAGGAGCAGCCGCATACTTTCGTTTCGCGGAAGCCCTATGTGTGTACCGAAACTATGAGCAAAAAGGCATTAAAGGAGTTAATAAAATCTAATCCCGCATATGGCAAGGTCGTGTGCAGATGTGAGCGCATCACCGAGGGCGAAATTATCGATGCCATTAATTCACCACTACATCCTACCGATGTCGATGCGATAAAGCGCCGCGTTAGACCAACTATGGGGCGGTGTCAAGGGGGCTTTTGCTTG
>CASEHF010000044.1 GCA_949287685.1 uncultured Christensenella sp.
CATCATGTACATACAATGCACCTACGCCCTTAGGTCCGTTTAACTTGTGACCACTTAAACTCAGAGCATCAATATTCATTTCATGTACATTAATATTCACAGCACCGATTGCCTGTGTCGCATCAGTGTGGAAAATTACATTTTTCTCTTTGGCGATGTTAGCGATTGCCTGAATGTTTTGAATAGTGCCGACTTCATTATTAGCAGCCATAATCGAAATTAAAATCGTGTCTGCGCTGATATAATGAAGAAGTTGGTCAATGCGCACTAACCCCATTTCATCTACATCAAGGTAAGTCACCCTAAAGCCCTCGCGCTCGAGTTTCTTACAAGTCTCCAAGATGCTCGGATGCTCAATTTTGCTAGTAATTATGTGGTTGCCTTTGTGTCTATTTGCCTTCGCAATGCCGTTTAGCGCCCAATTATTTGACTCAGTGGCACCACTGGTAAAGTAAATCTCATTTGGTTCACAACCAATCGATTTTGCGATGCGCTCGCGAGCGAGGTCGACAGCAGCCTTTGCAGTCCTGCCAAAACTATGTAGGCTATTTGGGTTACCAAAGTCGCTAGTGAGAAATGGCATCATCTCGTTTAGAACTTCCCCAGACAACGGCGTAGTAGATGCGTTGTCAAGATAGATTTTGTTCATAGTATACTCCTTTTTTCTTTTTGTGTTGAACTAGATTTCCCTCTAATAATTTAATTATATCACTAAACTACACTTATGTCAAGAGTGATAAGAGTGCATAAAAAAAGAATTACTCAAAAGAATAATCCTTTTCTAAATTAGTCCAAATTTGAGTTAATCAAGTCCTCAATTTGTGATTTTTGTCTAAAACCTGACACGCGAGTAACTTCCGCTCCATTTTTAAACAAAATTAGTGTAGGTACACCCATGATGCCGTATTCTTTCGCTAAGTCCATACTTTCATCGATATCAACCTTAGCAATGACTACTTTTTCACCCATTTCCTGTTCTACCTGATCAAGAATTGGCGATAGCATTTTACACGGACCGCACCAAGTCGCGAAAAAATCAACCAGTACTGGCTTTTCACTCTCAAGAGCAGCCTCTTTGAAATTTTCTGTATTTATATGAATGATTGCCATTTTCTTTCTCCTTTTTCATATAAAGTCAATTTATATTATACCCAAAAATATTGCAAATTACAAACGAAAAACTATAAGTTTTCAAAATTTGCAGCACTTGAAACTATTTCACCTGTCTCCAAGTCTTTTATCTGCCACTCGCCTAACTTTTCCTCATTCTCGCCTATTGCAATTAGATATTTTGCACCAATTGCGTTTGCATACTTTAATTGCGCTTTAAAACTACGAGCGGTCAAATTAGTTTCAATAGAGTAACCTGCCCTACGATACTCTTTCGCTAACTCTATTACAAATGGCATCACGCTCTCGGTTATGTTTGCAATATAGTATAGTGGAGCAACGGGGATAAGGGCCTTGTCTGTCAATTGAACAACTCGGTCTAGTCCAATTCCTACCCCTAAGGCTGGACAAGGCTTTCCTCCAATTTCGGCTACAAGGTTATCATATCTACCACCTGCTGCAATTGTTAACTTTTTGCCATCAAAGCCATCGTGCTCGAACTCAAAAACAGTTTTGGTATAGTAATCAAGTCCTCGAACAAGTCTAGGGTTAATCTGATAAACAACGCCCTGTGCCTTAAGCAGCCTCTGCAACACCTCAAAATGCTCCTTACACTCATCACAAAGGTAATCTAGAATACTAGGCGCATCTTTTAAAACATTTTGACAAGACTCGACCTTGCAATCAAGCATACGCAAAGGGTTTTCACGCGCTCTACGCTGACAATCCCCACACAAGGAGTCAATATGCGATGCTGCAAATTCACGCAATGCTTCGTTATATCTAGCACGACACTCAGGACATCCAATAGAATTTAAAAGTAAAGTGTACTTATTAACCCCTAAAGCGCGCAAATACTCGCCTATTAGCACGATTAATTCCGCATCGGCCTCAGGATTTTCCGCCCCAAAGCACTCTAGCCCAAACTGATTAAACTCGCGATAACGCCCTTTTTGAGTATTTTCATAGCGGAAACAGTTAGAAAAGTAATAGAGTTTTTGAGGCAAAGCATCGTTTAAGAGTCCATTCTCGACCACCGCACGAACAACGCCCGCGGTACCCTCTGGACGAAGCGCCAAGCACCTATCGCCCTTGTCTGTAAACTCATACATTTCTTTTGATACTATATCACTCGTGTCACCAACACTGCGTTTATATAAAGAAGCCTCCTCAAAAGTCGGTGTACGAATTTCGCGATAATTATATAGACTCGCAATTCTTTTGCCTGTACTCTCTAAAAACTGCCACAAACGGGTATCCGCTGGCAAAAGGTCGCGTGTCCCCTTTGGTTTTTGATAGTTCATTTTATCCTCACTAATTACATTATATAACGACTAATATCGTATTTTTTAACTGTTTGCTCTAATTCCTTTAGCACAAACTGTTTGGTAATAACGACCTTGCTAAGAGGATGGTCGCCACCCGCCTCGTAACTAATGTCCTCAAGTAATGCCTCAATTATCGTGTGAAGTCTACGAGCACCGATATTTTCATTGTTTTCATTTTCGAGCTCAGCAATGTGTGCAATTTCCTTTAGCGCATCCTCTTCGAACTCCAGTTCAATATTATCCACCTTTAAAAGTTCTGCTTGCTGCTTTGTAATTGCGTTTTTCGGTTGAGTTAATATTTTATAAAAATCCTTTGCGGTCAAATTCTCTAATTCTACTCGAATTGGGAAACGCCCCTGAAGCTCAGGAATCAAATCCTCGACTTTTGCAATGTGGAAAGCCCCTGCTGCAATAAACAAAATGTAGTCCGTACGAATTATGCCGTACTTTGTACTAACTGTACATCCCTCAACAAAAGGCAAAATATCACGCTGTACACCCTCACGGGAAACATCGGGACCGCGACTGTTGCTATCAATCGCTATTTTATCGATCTCATCAATAAAAATAATGCCCTCTTGCTCTGCTCTACGAATACCTTCCTCATTTACAGCATCCATATCGATTAACCTACTAGCCTCTTCATTTACGATATTTCTGCGCGCCTGCGCTACTGTGATTTTACGCATTTTCCTACGCTTCGGGATAAAACTTGACAACATATCAGATAGGTTGGTGTCTTGATTGCCAGGGATAATTTCAATAGCCTTTGGAGTCTCTACAACTTCAATTTCAATGGTTTCGTTGTCGTGTTCTCCCGCCTCGATTTCCTTTAACAATTTTTCTGCATCAGCCTTTGTCGAGTCCTCTACGATGATTTCCACAGTGTTTTCATTGACATTACTTGTAGTTGTGGTAGGCTTTTTAGCATTTCCACGCTTTTGTAACATAATGTCGCGAATTTTCTTGTTTGCATTGTTAGTGGCGGTCGCTCTCACTTCCTCAAACTTCTCATCTTTTACGAGTCTAATTGCAGTTTCGACCAAATCTCTAATCATACTCTCGACATCTCGACCGACATAACCTACCTCTGTGTACTTGGTCGCCTCAACCTTTACGAAAGGTGCTCGTACGAGTTTAGCAAGTCTCCTCGCGATTTCAGTCTTTCCCACTCCCGTAGGTCCTTTCAATAAAATGTTTTTAGGTGTAACTTCCTCACGAACTGCCTCGGGCAACTTGCTGCGCCTATAGCGGTTACGCAATGCGACAGCGACAGCGCGCTTAGCCTTGTCCTGCCCTACAATATATTTGTCTAATTCGTTTACAATTTCCTTTGGTGTCATTAATTCCATAACTATTCCACCTCCTCAAAAAATAGGTGCTTGTTAGTGTAAATACAATAATCACTAGCAATTAGTAGTGCTTTTTCGGCTATGTCGTGGGCGTTTAGTTTCGTATTTTCATACAAAGCACGAGCAGCACCCAAAGCATATGGGCTACCAGAGCCAACGGAAGCAAAATCATCATTAGGCTTTGTCACCATACCATCACCCGTAAAAATGTACATATCATCTTTATTAGCGACAATCATCATAACCTCGACATTGTTCCGCATAGCGTTTAAGTTTTGCCAATTACTAGACATTTCTACCAACGCACGCTGCAAGTTTCCTGAGTACTTGTTCAAATTTTCCTCTAACAAACGCAAGACAGCAAACGCTTGCGCCACAGCACCAGCAAAACCGACTAGCACCTTGTCATTATATATCTTATGAAGTTTTTTCACTCCATCTTTAAATACCATTGTATCCATGGTCGCTTGACTATCAGCGCCAAACACAGTCTTTCCGTTGCGTTTGACTGCGACAATTGTAGTTCCTCGAAATTCCATATTATACACTCTCCTTTATTTTATCAATTTTTGCAAGCGCACGCTCCGCAATTGCACGCTTCTTTAAGTTTTTAGGGACATCAATAGGCTTTAAGAGACCCCAATTTATATGCATTGGTTGGAAATTTGTTTCGCTGCCAGCCTCAAGATAATTTCCTAAAGCCCCAATACAAGTCTCAGTCCCGTATTCAATAGGCTCTAACTTACTTAGTTGTCTCGCCATATTTATTCCACACACGAGTCCACTAGCAATGCTCTCAGTATACCCCTCCACGCCGCTGATTTGCCCAGCAAACATTATGTTTTTATGATTTTTTAGGGAAAAATGGTGATTTAAGTACTTAGGAGCATTGATATAGGTATTTCTATGCATAACCCCGTATCTTAACCACTCGGCGTTTCTTAGTGCAGGGATTAGGCTAAACACTCGGCGCTGTTCGCCAAAGGTTAGATTTGTTTGAAAACCGACAAGATTGAACATTGTGTTCTCCGTGTTTTCCCGCCGTAACTGCACAACAGCATATGGGGTCTTTCCATTTACCTCAATACCTTGAGGCTTGAGCGGTCCACATCGCAAAACATCTATTCCACGCTTTGCCATAACCTCAATAGGTAGACAACCCTCAAAGTTAACCTCACTCTCAAAGTCATGAAGCGCTACACGCTCTGCCCCCGCTAATTGTTGACAAAAATTAGTGTATTCATCACGAGTGAGCGGGCAATTTAAGTAATCGCCACTATTAGATTCACCCCACCTATCTTGATAAAAGGCGAAATTATAATCTATACTTTCAGCAGAGACAATAGGAGCAACCGCATCATAAAAGTAAAGCCCTTCACCTACGAGGTTTCTCAAAAAATCACTTAATTTTGGTGAACATAGTGGTCCCGCAGCAACAACAACAGGCTCGTTTAAATCAAATTCAGTCACTTCTTGACACACTACATTTATGTTGGGATTTTCGCGCAAACGCTGTGTAACTAAACTAGCAAATTTCTCTCGGTCGACACTGAGCGTATTTGCTGCAGGAATCCTCGCCTCATCGGCGCAAGATAAAACAAAACTCCCTAAACGCCGCAGTTCCGCCTTTAATAGCCCTGTAGCAAACTCTAGTGTATCATTTTTTAACGAATTAGAGCATACAAGTTCACAAAAATTAGGATTTTTGTGAGCAGGACTCATTGTATCGGGTTTTGTATCAAAGAGGTCGACAGTCACCCCACGACTTGCCAACTGCCATGCACACTCCGCCCCCGCGAGCCCAGCGCCTATTACTTTAACTCTTGCCAAATTACTCATCCTTCTTTTCTATTGTTTCTTGATAATCACAATTTGGATTAGCACAATAATTTTTAATCGCGGTCTTTCCATTATGTGACAATATCGCATTATTACACTTTGGACATAACGCACCAGTTGGCGGGTCCTTGAAAATCATATTACAGTTAGGATACCCTGAACAGCCATAGAAAACTTCACCCTTCTTATTATGCTTTTCCACGATATCCTTTCCACACAAAGGACAAACCGCTACTTTTTTACTTATAGATACGATATTCTTGCACTTTGGGTAGTTACTGCACGCTAAAAACTTTCCATACTTACCTACACGCTCTACCATTTTATGACCACACTTTTCACAAATCTGATCTGTCTCTACTATTGGAGAGTTTTCGTTTAAATTGCGCTTGTAGGCACATTCAGGATAGTTACTGCACGCCAAGAACTTTCCATACTTACCAGTCTTTATCACCAGTTTGTGACCACACTCAGGGCAAACCTCATCAGTCTCTGTCTCTTCACCCTCTGTGGCAATATTTTTTATATTTTTACACTTTGGGTAGTTACTGCATGCTAAAAATTTACCATACTTGCCTTGTCTAATTACCATTTTACTACCGCACTTATCACACACAATGTCCGTTTCCTCAACAAAGGTCTTTAACGCCTCGTTAGCCTTGTCCATTGCCTCTTTAAACCCTGTGTAAAATTCCAAAATTACATTGCGCCATTCCTTATTACCATCGGCAATTTCATCTAGATTGTCCTCCATATGCGCCGTAAATGTAATGTCCATAATTTCTGGGAAATACTCGACAAGTAAATCGGTAACCGAAAAACCTAACTCTGTGGGCTTCATATACTTGCCCTCTGACTCAATATACTTACGATTAAACAATACCGCAACAGTCGGCGAATAAGTAGCAGGACGACCGATTCCGCGCTCCTCCATCGCTTTGACTAGGCTAGCCTCGGTATACCTTGCTGGTGGCTTTGTAAACTTTTGGTCAGTTTTTAGTCCAACCAAATCTACAATTTCGCCCTCGATAAGTGGCGGTATAGTGCTTTGTGTCTCCTCCTCATCCTTGTCTTTTGGCACATACTCTTGATAAAGTACTGTGTACCCTGGGAAAATTGGAGTACGCCCAGTTGCTCTAAATGTATAATTTTTAATGTCCACATCAAGCGAAACTGAATTATAGGTCGCATCCGCCATTTGACTCGCCAAAAAACGCTCGTATATTAGTTTGTATAACTTGTAGTTATCTGCAGTCAAGCTCCCCTTCACATCCTCGGGGCGAATGTCCAAATAAATTGGTCGAATTGCCTCGTGGGCATCTTGCGCAGATTTCTTAGATTTATAAACATTGGGCTTTTCGGGATAATATTGAGCGCCATATTTTGCAATAATAAACTCTCTCGCTGCCTTCTGAGCCTCGGGGGACACGCGTACGGAGTCGGTACGAATATAAGTAATTAACGCAGTCTTGCCCCTGCCTGGGAGGTCGACACCCTCATATAAGTTTTGTGCAGCCGCAGTTGTACGCTTTAAGGACATCCCGAGTTTATT
>CASEHF010000045.1 GCA_949287685.1 uncultured Christensenella sp.
GTATAAAATAATGTCTATTTACTAAAAACTACTATTTAGCAAAAACCACCTGCTAATTAAAAAATCACAGGCAGACTGTGATTTTTTTACTTTTTATTATAGATATCTTAAATTATCAAATAGTATTTAAGTTCTAAGTTGTAAAAAGTTATAAAATATTTAAAATTTGCTATTTTTTGAAAAAAGATTTAATAAACTAAAATAAAAATCGCAAAAACCTATTGACTAATCAGTGCTAAATATATAATATAGTACCACGAGGTTTTTTATGAAAAAATATACTTACGAAATTCGCAATGTTGATTGTGCACAATGTGCCAAACATCTCGAAACAGCGATTGCGCGCATTCGAGGCTTTGAAAATGTGAACTACAATTTTGCGACAATGAAACTCACATTTGAAACGGAGCGAACGGATGACTTTTTCCCCGACCTTCGCCGCGCTGTTTATAATAGTGAACCCGATGCGGTGATTGTAGGTGAGAATGCAAAGGCTACCACGCCCCGCCATTTTTTCACTATTGACTTAATTATTTTTGTTCTCGGTGTGGTGATTGGTTTTATTGGCTTGTTCGTGCCTATGCCTGTCGCAGCGAGTCTGTCGCTTATCGGGGTCGGTATGTGTATGTTGCTCTATAAAACAGCGTACAAGGCCGCGGTGCAACTCTTTAAAAACCGCAACATAGGTGAGAATTTTCTAATCACTCTTGCGGTCTTGGGTACCTTTGGACTCGGGTTGTTTAATACGATTGTTACCGAGGGTGGTGCGAGCGTTGGCGAAGGTATTGATGAGTGCCTAATGGTGATAATTCTATATAATATCGGTAAAATGCTCGAGGCTAGCGTGTTGGCTAGTTCGAGGAAAAGTATCGCGAGCCTTATGGAGATTCAGCCTGACTTTGCGATGTTGGTGCATGGCAATCACGAGCACAAGGTACATCCGCAAGATGTCGCCCTCGGGAGCGTGATTAGAGTTCGCCCAGGGGAGCGCGTACCGCTCGATGGCGTGGTAAAAAACGGCAGCGCGAGTGTTGACACTAGCCACATTACGGGTGAGAGTGTGCCTATCAGTATGCGTGCTGGCAGCGAAATCGCCTCAGGTACAATTGTTTTAGATGGCGTGCTAGAGATTGAGACTACTAGCATATACAAGGAAAGCGCCGTTGCTCGCATTATGAATTTAATAGACAATGCAGGTGACAAAAAGAGCAAGACCGAGACTTTTATTAACAAGTTTGCAAAGTGGTACACTCTGGCAGTAATCGCGCTAGCGGTAGTCGTATTCTTGGTGTTTTTAATAACAGGTATGCCGATAACCGATGGTATTTATTACGCGCTAATACTACTATTTATCTCGTGCCCGTGCGCCTTTGCTATCTCGGTGCCGCTAGCGTACTTTAGCGCGCTTGGCCGCGCCAGCAAAAACGGCATTTTAATAAAGGGCAGTAATTACCTCGATGTTACTGCAAAACTAAAAAAAGTGATTTTTGATAAAACAGGCACGCTGACAACGGGGCAGTTTGTGGTAAAGGACATTGTGTCACTTGACCCAAAGTACTCGACTCAAGATATTTTGAAGTTCGCTGCCCTAGGTGAGCAAAACTCTATTCACCCAATCGCTCGCGCAATTCAACACCGCGCTCACAAGATTGCCCTCGAGCCTGTCGAGAATTTTGTCGAGGAAAGTGGCGCAGGGGTAAGTTATACCTACCGCGGTGATGCAGTGTTTGTAGGGAATGTCTCGCGCGAGTCTACAGATGAGTTGACCAGTATTTTAGTGATGATAAACGAGCAGACAATCGGCAAAATTATGCTAGCGGACTCGTTAAAGAGCAATTCGGTAGCATTATGCGAATATTTGCGTGCAAATGGTTTAGAGCTCGCTATGCTGAGTGGAGATAACGCAAGGGTGACCCAGCATGTCGCAGATACTCTAGGAATTGAGGAATTCAAGGCTGGGTTGACCCCAGAGCAGAAGTATGCGTTACTTGAGGATGACTTGAAGCAAGAAAAGGCAGGGGAGTACATCGCTTTCGTAGGAGATGGTATAAACGATGCGCCTAGCCTTTCGCGCGCAGATTTGGGAATCAGTATGGGGCTAGCGGGCAGCCCCGCCACAGTCGAGGCAAGTGACATCGTGGTTGTAGATGATGACCCGGGTAAAATTCACGATTTGCACAAACTCTCGAAGTTCACCCGTAGCGTAGTTTGGCAAAACATAATTTTCGCACTTGTGACAAAGGTTGTCGTAATCATTCTAGAGTTCTGCGGTGTGATTACCGAAGGAATGCTATTTGCAGTGTTTGCCGATGTCGGCGTAACCTTGCTCGCAATACTTAACTCATTGCGAATTTTAAAGTACAACTTTGGTAAAAAACACGCAAAGCCCACTCCCGAAATTTCGGAGCAAGCATAGTTTTAAGATAAAAATAAAAGGCTTGAAAATCATAAAAAAGTGCCAAAAAAGCGAAAAAAATTATAAAAAAATGGCTAAATTTTAATAAAAATCGCAAAAAAGTGCGTTTTTTGACAAAAATTTAATAGAAAAACACGGAAGCATTATCCAGAGTAAACGGGTGGCGTTTCCGTGTTTTTGTTATATGTTTAGTTCTGTGTTTATGAATTGGTTTTGAGAGGGGATATGCGCTGGCTTTATATTTTTACGCGGTCGTGTCATCGAGTGGCGCGCCGCAACTAGCACACTTGGCATCTGTCCCTGTGTTTTTATGCCCACAGTATTTGCAGACCTTTTCCTGCATTTTGTTGAGTTCCGTGCGGATGCGCTGCTTTTCGAGTTCGGCACGCATTGCATTGAGTTCGGCATCGTAGATATATGGCTCCTTTGCCTCAGGCGTAAACTGATTGTGTGATTTGATTTTTTCTAGGACTTTGGTAATTTCGTTCATAGTGTCGAGGGCAAAGCGGAATTTTTGGCGGTCCTTGTTAATCTTGTGGTCAAAGAATACGAGCCGTGTCGGGTCCTCAAAATTATGGTAACTGATTTCAAAGTAGAAGTTGTGGCAGTACTCTATGTCCTCATCGAGTACAATTTCGTAGTCCTCAATCTCGTTAAAATTGCGCATTGCTACGATGTCAGTCTTGACCGCGTATGCCCAGCGCTGCTTGTTGATATCGAGGTAGAGAAAGCGCTTGTGAAACTTGTTGAGTGTGTATAGTTTAGTGGGTTCAAAGTCCGCGATTACGAATTTTGCTACAATTATTTTTAACACAAAGTTAGAGGCGGTTTTAAAGAATACTAGCGCGAGGAATAGCAGTAGAAGCGGCACTACACAGCACGCAATAATTATAAGTATTGTATAGTCCTCGGGGTCGAGGATGAATGTCAGAGCGATGACCACCGCGACACTAATTGCGCACAAAATGCTAAACAAGGTGCCAAATGATAGTAGACTCTTTCTGTGTTTTATTAGATAATTTAATTGTTTAGTTGCATCCATATATTTTTCCTTATTTTTCTTTCATTATATCATTTTAAATAAATTGAGGCAACTAAATTTTACTATATCGATTAAACAAAATGCAAGTTTTGTTTAATATTAGGGGAGTGAAATAGTCTGCAAGTTGGATTTTTGTATATTTAAATAAGACCAGTAAATCGCTGTTTCAAAGGTACTACTCTGCGCAAAATTGGTTGCATAGTACTTAAAATCTCGTTTTTTTCGTAAAAAAGTGCGTTTTTTGAGTTTTTGTACGAAAAACAAAAAAGCATCCAGCGCACCGATGCTTTTTAAAAAGGAAAGTTTTATGGATTTGTATTTTTGGTAGGGTGAAGTAAGAGGTTTATTAAAAGGTTGGTTTTTGTAAAATTTTGCTGTTTTGAATTGCTAAAATAGGAGTTTTATTTTTCGACTTGTTGGTGATTATTTCGGAGTTATAAATAATCACATTTTGGCAACGCGCCAAAGTCTCATTTGCCGATATGTCAATCGTGGTATCCAAAATGTTTATATTGTTTTTTGCGATAATCGCGTGGTCGTTTAGCCCTGTTACGATTAAGGTGCCCTTTCCTGTAATCGTAAGGTTGCCATTACTGCGAATTGCAGTGCCCTCGGCATTGTCTAAACTGTCCACAATGTAGTTTTCCGTACCCTTGAGCGAGTGTATTGTGTACTCGCCGTTGCCCAAAAAGTTGATACCAGCCCCAGAATTGCTGATAATCTGCACATTATTTAGTATAATTTCCACATTTTCGTTGGTGTCGACACAAATATTGCCCTCAAATGCGCCGAGTAACTCGTATGTGCCGCCGAAGCGGAGGGTCAGGGTGGAGCCATCATAGGAAATTGAGTCGTTAGCGTGTATGTCGGTTAGGTTGATTTGCTCTGTCCTAGAGAAAGTGCGCTGCGGGTCCAGACCGAAGCAAGATGAAGTTAGGTAGTTGTCGTTTTTATCGTAACCGACCATACATACGCTCTTACTGAGCGGTAGTATTAAAAGAAGGTTGTATTTGAAGTTAATCACTCCCTTTTCCAAAAATACGACTTTATTTTATGTCGCAAATGTGAAATGAATGTGAAAAATAAATATGTTTTTAAAATTTTTTAAATTTTTTTTGTTAGCAGAAAGATTGCGGCGCGGCACCAAATTAGGCTTTTGTCTAAATTTCATAGGAATAGGTAAAAGTGGTTTTTTTGCAAAAATTTTTAAGTTTTTCGCGTGTTTTTACACTTTTTTATAAGTTTTTTAGATTTTATTCTAAATTTCGCGAAAAAAGGCTGGAGCAAAAACTTTTTAGACAAAAGGCGGGGAATGTCGCAAAAACTGGTGCGATTTCGACAAAAAACGCGAGTGGGGTGAAATTGACAAACAAGTAGAGATTTTCTATACTTATTAAAAAACAAATCAATAAAAATATGATTACAAAAAATTTTTACGAAGTCTTTACCGTGGACAATCTATATAATGCGCACCTGCGTGGCAGGATTTCAAAGCGGCAAAAGCGCCCGATTGTGCGGTACGAGTTGAAATTGCTCGAGAATATAAACGAGTTGTACCTAAGTATAATAAAGGGCACATACAGAATCAGGCGGTACAATAGTTTTACGGTATTTGAGCCGAAGCAGCGCGAAATCCAAACGCTACGATATAGTGACAGAATCGTGCAGCATGTGATATGCGATGATGTGCTGGCGCCGTACTTTACGAGGCACGCGATTGCGGACAACTGCGTGTGCCAGGTTGGAAAGGGTTCGCACTATGGGCTGCGGCGGCTGGAGCAGGGGATGCGGAGGTTTATTCAAAAAAACGGCACAAAGGGCTACATACTGAAGTGCGATGTGCATAAGTATTTTCCATCTATTCCGCATAGACAACTAAAGGAAATGGTGCTAGTGCATATAAAGGATAGGAAATTGCGTGAATTTGTCCAAATGATAATTGACAGTTACCACACCAGTCCCGAGTTTTTAAAGCGAATTGAGTGCGAACCGACCGAGCCCGTGCGAAAGCACCCCAGTGTCCAAAATATGACTATCACAGGTCGCGGTATCCCAATCGGTAATCAAACTAGCCAGATTTTCGGGATGTTTTATCTCGACAAACTCGACCGTATGATAAAGGAAAAGTTGCGAATTAAAATTTATTCGAGGTATATGGATGACTTTGTACTAGTGCATGAGGACAAAGAGTACCTAAAGTACGCACTAGCCGAAATTAAAAAAATGCTAGCCAGCCTCGGTCTGCGGCTCAACAAGAAATCGCAAATTTTTCCGCTCAAAAACGGGCTAACATACCTAGGCTACCGCTATCAAGTGTCTACTTCGGGGCAGATTATAAAAAAAGTCGCCGCAAAGACAGTTAGGCGCTTTTATTCAAAGGCGAGATTGTTAAACCGCGCGTTTGCCGAGGGTGTAATCGATGTAAAACGGGTAAACGAGTCACTTAGCGCATACCACGGACACTTTGCGCACGCGAATAGTTACAAACTAGAGCAGAAACTCATAAAAAGGGTGAAAATCGCCGAAATCGCTAAACAAATTAACACGCAAAAAGCAGCCGAACGCCAAAACGATACATCGAAAGAAGCCGAACAGCAAAATAACCTGCCGAAATTGTCGAGAAGTGAGGGAAAAACGCACTAAATTGTCGAGAAGTGAGGGAAAAGCACACTAAATTGTCGAACTTTTGTACATTTAAACAAAATTTAAAAAAAAATAAAAAATTTTAGAAAAAACACTTTACAAATTAAAAATACTATGATAAACTAAGCGAGGTTGAAATGGAACAACTAACTATGGAAAATTTAAACATCGAGGAGAACGCCTCAAACGGAGCAGACTCCAAATCACCAAAAAAGGCTGCGAAGTCTAAATCAGGCGACACGGCGAGATTAAAGTCATCGGGTGAAAAAGACACCACTGCGCAAGATGTGGCAACGCAAAAAGCAAATGCGGCTACTAAATCTAATACGGAAAGCCCTACGCCACAATCTAGCGAGGACTCTAGTCTACCACAGACTAGCACGACTACAGAGATTGCGCCCAGTACGGACCCGCTTGGGGCTAGTGATAGTATAGTAGCGCCCAGCGCGGACTCACCGAACGCCAGCGCGGACACGGTGGGGGACTCTGGTAGCCAAGCGCCGAGCCCCGAGACTGCGGATGCGCCAAATACGAGCGCGCCCGTAGACCCCGAGACTAGTACGGACACGCCCGTAGACACAGCACCCGCGACCAGCATTACACCTATGATGTTGAGAAAAGTCGCGCGCAAGCCCTTTCGCATCGAGTCAATCGACATAGCAAAGGACAAGGAGCGCGAAATGGCGGTCTTTACCCACGCGAAAAAGTTGTCTGAGTACATTTTTGTAATCACGGAAAAGGCACCGAAAAAGTATCGCTGGAGTATCATCACGCGACTGCAAAACACGATTATTGATGTAATTGAAAATCTTTATCAAGCCAATTTTGAGAAAGGTGAAC
>CASEHF010000046.1 GCA_949287685.1 uncultured Christensenella sp.
TTTTACGATTGTACTCAGGCAATTCATCCAAAAACAGCACTCCGTTGTGCGCAAGACTAATTTCTCCTGGTTTACTCCTATTACCTCCACCTGTCAGAGTCACTGCGGTTGTCGTATGATGCGGCGACCTAAAGGGGCGATGCCACACTATTCCCTCATGAGAGTCAAGAATACCCGCGATACTATGAATTTTTGTAACCTCGAGAGCCTCCTCAAATGTCATCGATGGCAAAATGCTTGGCAAACATCTAGCGAGCATAGTTTTACCCGCTCCTGGTGGACCAATCATCATCATATTATGACCACCAGCCGCTGCTACCTCCATAGCACGCTTTGCGGTTGCTTGACCCTTTACATAACAAAAATCGTTTTTATCATCAACTAGAATTTGCTGGCTATAAAAGTCACGCTTTAATATAGGTGTAAGCGTAATTTCTCCATTTAAAAAATTCACTACCTCGTTTAAATTTTTTACCCCATATACATCAATACCATCAATAAAACTTGCTTCATTAGCATTTTCTATAGGAATAAACACCTTTTTATGCCCCAAATCGCGCGCCGAAATAAGTAGTGGAAGTATACCATTTGCCTTTCTAGTCGAGCCATCGAGACTTAACTCACCTACGAATGTGTAATCCATTATGCACTCATTTTTAATTTCACCCGTACATACAAGCAGTGCTACTGCAATTGGCAAATCGTAAATGGGACCTTCTTTTTTCATATCGGCGGGTGCAAGGTTTATCGTAAGTTTTAACATAGGAAATTTCAGCGCCGAATTTTTAATTGCGCTACGAATACGCTCCTTGCTCTCTTTTATCGCGGTATCAGGTAATCCTACAATATCAAATCTAGGTATACCATTGTTTACATCCGCCTCCACAACAACATCGTAGCCCTCGATTCCCACGAGTCCTAAAGTCTTGATTTTTGATAACATTTAACTCTCCTTAAGAAATCTACCCACCATTTTTGTAATATTTTATCAAATCTCTGCATAAAAGTAAATACTATTTCAAAAAATCAACATCAATATTAAGTAAAATACTTGACAGAACCTCTAATTTATGGCAAAATATACTTAAATTTTTACGCGAAGGTGGTGAGAAGCGATGACAATGGTTGTAGTCGGCAAAGATGAATCAATCGAAAGCGCATTAAAGAGATTTAAGCGCAAGTGTCAAAAAGATGGCATTATCGGTGATTTACGCAAGCACGAAGCATACGAGAAACCTAGCGTAAAGCGTAAGAAAAAAAGCGAAGCCGCTAGAAAGCGTAATCGCAAGTAATTTAAAGAACATAGCCCTGGGGTTATGTTCTTTTTTCATAACGAAGCGACAACATTATTTAATTCACTTCTTAATTTAATAGTTTAAGTTTTTTAAAACAATGTTTTAATATAACTTAGTTCTGTCCGTGGTAGCATTACTATATAAATTAAAATAAAAAAGCAGGTCGCTTATTCAGCGATTCCCTGCTCCTCTAGAAGTTTATTGTAAATTGCGAACACTTCATCAATGACAGCATCACTCTCTTCTACAACAAGAAGTTGATCCTCGTTATCATCCTCTTCGAATGAAAATACAATTGCCTCATCATCAGCCACGCCATCCATTTTGTTGACAGGCTTTAAAATAGCATATAACTTCTCGTTATAAGGAATCAGTGCAATCTGCTCAAATTCAACAGGCTTTTCATTTTCATCATAAAGAACTATTGTGTCATTGTTGTCTGGGTCCAATAACTGTAGAATTGGGTTGTCTAATTCTTCTTCCTTTTTTGCCATAACTTCATCTCCTTTAAATTTTCTTATCCAAATAATTTTGCAGAATAATACTAGCCGCGACCTTGTCAATAACTGTCTTGCGCTTCTCCCTGCGAACACCGCTCTCAATCAGCATTTTTTCAGCGCTGACTGTAGTAAGCCTTTCATCCTGGTATACAATTTTTGCGGGAGTTACTTTTTGAAGTTGCTCACAAAAATCGTATGTAAACTTAACGCGCTCACCATCGGTGCCATCCATATTTTTAGGCAAACCCACGACAATTGTATCGACATCTTTTTCCTTAACTAAGTCACTTAAGTACTTCAAATCTTGCTCCATAGATTGCCTACGGTAGTTTAGAAAGCCACTGGCGAACATACCTAACGGGTCACTAAAAGCTATCCCGATATTTACATCGCCAAGGTCCAGTCCCATTTTACGCGCCATTATTACCTCTATTATGCAAAAGATTTGTTAAAGAAACTATACCATATTATGAGTTTTTTTGCAAACTTTTAAACGCATTTTGTGCTAATTTACTATTATTTTATTTCCTTTGTGTTGATTTCGTGCTGCAATGATTCAATAAATTCAGCCAATTCAAATTTGCCCATATCACCCGCTTTACGGTGGCGAACGGCAATTTTATTTTCTGCCATTTCCTCATCGCCTATTATTACCATATATGGAACCTTCTGTAATTGCGCTTCACGAATTTTATAGCCTACCTTTTCGTTGCGCTCATCGAATTCCGCTCTAATACCCGCTTCATCTAATTTCGCCACAATTTCGCGAGCATATTCATTTTGCTTTTCCGAAATGGTAATGATTTGCACTTGTACTGGAGCCAACCATAATGGGAACGCACCCGCAAAGTTCTCGGTCATAATACCCAAAAATCTATCAATTGAGCCATAAATTACACGGTGAATCATAATTGGTTCACGCTTAGAACCATCCGCATCAATGTAATATAATTCAAAGCGCTTTGGTAACTGCATATCCAATTGAATTGTACCACATTGCCAAGTCCTACCGATAGCATCCTTTATGTGTATATCAATTTTAGGTCCATAAAACGCTCCATCTCCCTCGTTTATTGAATACTCTTTACCGAGGTTTTTAAGAGTGTTTTTAAGTGCAGCCTCCACCTTTTCCCAATCAGCCACATCACCAATATGGTCCTCTGGCATAGTGCTAAGTTCCAAGGTATAAGTAAGGTTAAAGACCTTATACGCCTCATCGACAAGTTTCAATACATTAGCAATTTCACTCTCAATTTGCTCTGGCAACATAAATATGTGAGCATCATCTTGAGTGAAGGCGCGAACCCTAAACAAGCCATGTAGTGTACCACTTGCCTCCCTACGGTGTACTTTCCCTAACTCACCAACCCTAAGTGGCAAATCCTTATATGAGTGAATATTTTCCTTATAGAACAGCATACAACCTGGGCAATTCATAGGTTTTATAGCATAATCTTTGTCCTCATCCGCCTTGAAAGTGTACATATTCTGCCTATAGTGGTCCCAGTGTCCCGAAACCTCCCACAATTCTCTACTCATAACTGTTGGGGTCTCAATTTCTACATACCCAGCCTTTTTATGAATTTCGCGCCAGTATTTAATCAACTCGTTTTTTAGCACCATACCTTTGGGCATATAAAATGGCATCCCAGGAGCATACTCGCTAATAAAGAACAGCCCTAATTCCTTTCCTAGTTTACGGTGGTCGCGCTTTTTAGCCTCCTCGAGCATAGTTAGATATTCATCGAGTTCACTCTTTTTAGGGAATGAAGTCCCGTAGATACGAGTCAACATCTTGTTATGTTCATCACCTTTATAGTATGCGCCCGTTACCGACTGCAACTTAAATGCCTTTATGATACTAATATCATCGAGGTGTGGACCACGGCATAAATCCACTAATTCTCCTAATTTATAAATTGTTAAAATTTCATCCTCAGGGATCCCCTCTAGGATATCAAGTTTATAAGGTTCCTTTAGTTCAGTAAAAATTTTCTGCGCCTCCGCTCTCGAAACCTCCATTCTCTCAAAAGGAACTTTTTCCTTTATTATATTGCCCATTTCCTCCTCAATTTTAGGCAAATCATCCTGTCCAATCGGGTGTTCAAAATCAAAGTCATAGTAAAAACCGTTCTCAATCGCTGGACCAATACTAATCTTGGTATTAGGATACAATCTCTTAACTGCAAGCGCTAAAATATGTGCAGAAGAATGGTGAAAAACCTCAAGCCCTTCCTTATCCCTTAGAGTTACAATCTCCACGACATCACCTTCTGATACCTGTTTAGCCAGTTGACAAAGCTTATCGTTAACTTTTCCAGCGATTGCGTTGCGTGCTAGTCCTTCACTAATCTTTTTGGCAACATCTAGTACACTTGCACCCGCCTCCATTTCTAATTTAGAGCCATCTTTTATAGAAATAAACATACCTTTTCTCCTTTTAAATAACAAAAAACTCGCCCCATACAAAAGGACGAGTTAACCCCGCGGTCCCACCTTTCTTGCCCTAAAATATAGGGCCACTTCATTTTCTCAATAACGCTTGAGCCGCGCGATAGTCAAAAGGTGGTTTCATATATTTGCCTACTAATCTCGCTCTCAGCCAAGGCGAAATTTCTCTGTACAGCGGTATAAATATACTACTTGTCCTCTCTCACACTACGATTACTATTATTATACTCCTACATTTCCAATTTGTCAACAGTTTTTAGCATTTATCTAATTTCCACCCTGTCATCAAACACAGACTGTAAAAGCGACACAATTTCACCGCTAGATTCGCTCTTGTGAACTTTGATTAAATAAGGGTTTAAATCAATAAGTTTAGATAAAATATCATAGTAGTCATTCACATCTACAGCAGTGATTATGTCAAAATCAGTCTTTTGGTCATGATAGATTAAGCATTTGTCCTTTAACTCCAAAATCACACTCTGACACTTTGAATCAATACTACCCAGCAAAAAGCGCAAAAACTCTATAAAATTATCTTTCTTTAGTATCGTAAGCGAATTTTTATTCGCGACATCGCACAATTCTTGCCATTTATTTATAAGCCCTTGCATACGAAAAAGCAACAGGCTCTTTAAATTTAGTTTCTTACCCCCTAATTTCAACAATTTAAGCACAATACCGCGCTCTGTCTCTCTATCAAAGTATGTGCAAACCTTCAAAAAAGTTTCAGCGAATTCTGCTTTTTCGCTAGGCAAATCTATGTTTTCCTTTAAATAATCATATTTCATCATTTGACAGAAAACATCGGTTAATACAAGTCTTAGTTTTGTCTTGATTGCTGGAGAATTTTGTAACTTTGAACCTATAGAAAGATACACATATTCTCTATCAGCAACTACCGCCATCACCCCACCCATTTCCGAAATAAAACTAGCAAGTTTTTCCTGTATGTAACGAATATATTTAGCATCTTTTAAATCACAAATAAGCTCAAACTCCCACATAAACTCTCCTTCAATTTAAGCCTAGTGTATGCATTTTTTATTTTTAATACACTGATAAATTAAAATTTTCGTAGTTTATGGAAAGTGAATGCTTAAATTCACATAATTTTATTTCTAATAAAAAAGACATCTCCGAAAAATTCGAAAATGCCTAAAAGGAGAATTTAAATTTTTTAAACTACAGTTGTGTCCGAAAACCAAGAATCTTGATTTATTGTTAATGATAGCGTAAATGTTACAGCAGTCTGATCAGTCGTAAACTGATAGTGAGTAGTGTTATATTGCACAAAATCTTCATTAAAAAAACTAAATGATGAATAAGTAGGGACAATAAACTTTAAAACATAAGTTGTGTCGGACTGTAAATTTCCAAATACCATCTTACCAGATGTATCTTGATCATCAAGTCCTGTTTTTACATCATAATAGTGACTCTCAACAAGTTGTCCACTTTTATTTGTTACCTGCGCAACAATAATGGTATTATTTGCAAATTGCGAAGCCATTATAGTACTACAATCCAAAGTTAAAGCAACAGGTGCTGCACTGACATTCGACTTTGAGTTAATAGCAGCATACCCTGATACTGCGATTAATGCAAGCAAGGCTACCATAAAAAGTGGCCAAACTTTTCTCAAAAAACTATTTTCCACTTTGTACACGAAAAAACTCCTTCTTTTACATACTACATTGTTATTATATCTATTTTAAGAAAAATAATCAAACAAATTTAGATAAAATTCTAAAAACTTTGCAACATTTTCTATATAACTTAACCCGCGTTTTTAACAGTTTAACGAATATTACTCGTTAAATATCTAAATTGTAAAAAATTGTATAGTTTGCGATAAAATACATAAAAGTCTCCCACACTAGGAGACTTTTCCAACAAGATTAATAGTCTTTTTTCAATAAAGCGTAGTATGCCTTAGGATGCTTACATATGGGACACTCTTCTGGTGGCTCTTTACCAAAATAGTGATTACCACAGTTTAGACATACCCATTCCATTTCATCTACTCTAGCGAAGACTTCACCAGTCTTGACATTGGCGAGCAAATCATTAAAACGCTGTTCGTGAGTTTTCTCAATTGCTGCTACGCCCTCAAAAAGATTGGCAATCTCTTCAAATCCTTCTTCTCTAGCGGTTACTGCAAAATTTTTATACATATCAGTCCACTCGTAATTCTCGCCACCCGCAGCCCACTCTAAACACTCAGCGGTCGACCCCATTCCGTGGAATAGTTTAAACCAAATTTTTGCGTGCTCCTTTTCATTGTTCGCGGTCTCGGTAAAATAATTTGCAATCTGCACAAAGCCTTCCTTTTTTGCAATTGAAGCAAAAAAGTCATACTTAGAGCGTGCTTGACACTCACCTGCAAATGCAGTCATTAGATTCTGCTCAGTCTTTGTACCCTTCAGGGCTTCTACTTTTTTAAGTTCCATATTAATACTCCTTTAATAAAACTTGTATTGTTATA
>CASEHF010000047.1 GCA_949287685.1 uncultured Christensenella sp.
GTCAAACTAGATATTTGAACATGTCTTTTTCAAGTAATAACGAATTCTATATTATCGGCAATATATTCAGCATATAAAGGATCAAAACCCTTGTAAACATTATCAGCCTTCTCTTTATCTCCTTTAAATCTAACTGTAGAAAACTCTGTATTTACCGCACCTGGCTTTATATTTGTTACCCTTATAGGTTTGTCTATTAATTCAACTCTTAAAACATCTCCAAACATCTCTACAAAAGATTTACTAGAACAATAAATAGCTCCGCCAAAATATGCTTCATCTGCAGCAGTGGAAGCTAAATTAATGATATCAGCATTTTTACTGTTAAGCATTAAAGGTATTATCATTCTAGTTAATACTATTAAGCCTTCGCAGTTTACTCTTATCATCTGTAAGCTGTCTTCTATATCATTGTTATAAAAATAATCCTTACCTAAAGCAAGTCCTGCATTATTAATAAGTATATCTATATTCTTCCATTCATTTTCTAATGAAGATACAGCATTTTTTATACTATTGGTATCAGCATAATCTACTTTTATAACCTTTACTTTTACATTATAATCTTTTTCCAACATACTTTTTAGAGACTCTAATTTCTCAATTCTCCTAGCTGTTAAAATAAGATTAACACCATTAGAAGCAAGCATCTTAGCAACCGCTTCACCAATACCAGCACTAGCTCCAGATATAAAAGCTAATCTTCCTTTAATATCCTCTTTATACATAAAAGCTGCCTTTATAATTATTTATTGCTCATAAGTTCTTATTCTGCCAGCAACATCTTCAGCAGTATATTGCATACCAACCTCTTGAAGATATTTTGAAATTAAAGTATCCATTTGTTTTTTTAAGCCTTTTGAATATAATTCAGCAACAACAGTACAGTTTTGTTTAGAATCCCATTTGCTCTCAACTATAGATACCCCTCTCACTCTTCCTGCAACTCTCTCTTGTATTACATACTCATCTATCATACCTTTTTCTGTAGAGCTTAAAGATTCTACATAAGAACCAACTATTTTAGCTACTATTTTATTTTTAGCATCTAGCTCTGCAGCCTGTCTTGATGCAACTTCTCTTCTAAACTTATCATCAGTATCTATATCTTCACTAGGAGAACCCATTCCCATTACTCTAAAAGTATCATCATTTATCCAACCTTCAGGATTGTTTCTGCTAACTCCAGTTCCGCAAGAAGATAATACTATCATCATCATAATAGTTATAATCAAGTATAATTGTTTATTTTTCATATAGTGTACCTCCAATTCTTTCATAATATAACTTTTTTACTAATTAATTTAATTTTTTACCCCTTAATCACCGAATAAAATAGACAGTACGACAATACCAGCGACAATCGCGAGACCTAGGAGAACGGTCAAAAACACTTTCCAGCCCGAGACTGGAGTCTTGCCCGTAATTTTCCCCGTGTCGCCATTTATAAAGAAGTTATATAGTTTCCCTTTGTAGCGGTAATGCCCGACATACACGGGGACTAAAACATACTTATATTTTTGCTTTAAAATAGCGGTCTTGATGTTTAGATAAGACTTGACATCATAATCGTACCTACGCAAAATTTGGCGCTCGATATCGGTCTTTATCATTGTTTTGCACTCATCATAGCACTGCGCGCCATCCTTGTTGTAGGTGCTGGCGCTGTACCCCCGCAAGTATTCGGGCTTGTACGCGGGCGCGCCATTTGTAGGGAAAGGTGAAATCGCCTTGATATCTGCGTTACTCATATTTGAGGATGCTTGCACGATATAGTCATCAAAATTAACATCTTGAGTGCCTGCGATGTGGAAATACCGCGTATGCACTTGGGTCACGGGGCGACCATCGATATAATGCGTAGTAGTGTAGTTTTTCCCAAGCCGCCCATCATACTGCGAGCGAGTCTCGAGGTCAAAGGTAAACACGGGGTTATAGACACCATGCAAATTCTCAGGTAGCGCACTCTTTTTGAACGCGCGCGGTGCATAATATTTTCTACGCGCCCAGTTGGTCGAAATCTTACTCGCCTTTTCCTTGTCTACTTTAAACGGCACGACCCCTTGAGGCTTGAGCCCTGGGAGTTCCTCGATTTTTACGATGTTTCGCGTACCGCAAAAGGGACAAATAGAGGCAACCTCTTGCTTGTCTAAAATCTCCTTTGCGCCACAGGTCGAGCATTGGTACACCTCTGCCTCATCCCACACTTTCGCGGTAGAAAGCAACTCCGAAATGTCCTTTTCTACGACCTTTTCCTCATTCTCAATTTCAAAATAACTACCGCAATACAAGCAGTGCATTTTCTGCGCCTTTGGGTCAAAAACCGCATCACCGCCACAGTTTGGACACTTGTAGGTCGTGATACCGATGTTGTCATCGCTGTAGAGTTTTTCCTCGACCGACTTGTGCTTTTTAGTGGTTGTCCTCTTAGCATTCGATTCGGGCTGAATCGATATAGCCTCGGGCGCACTCGCTTGTGACTGGCTTGCCTCACTCGTGGATGCGGCAGTTTGCGCTGTATTAGTAGCCGAAGTTTGGGTGTCCGCGGATACGCTAGGCATCAAATCCCCGTTACTTTCTTTCTCCTTTTCGCTCACTTTGCCCTCGCTTATTTTAATTTTGTCCCACACTCAGGGCAGAACTTCGCATTTGCCTTCACCTCGGCGCCACAGTTTGGACAAGTAGGCTTGAGGTTTTGACCACACTCGGGGCAAAACTTTGGGTTACCCGAAAGTTGCGCACCGCAACTTGGGCAGAACTTTCCATTAACTACCGGCTGACTAGCGGCTTGCATTTGATTCATATTGTTTGCAAACATATTCCCGAGTCCCATACCCATTCCGAGCCCCATACCAGCACCCATAGTGCCACCAGCAGCACCAGGGTTTTTCGCAGCCTCTTTCATAGCAGCCAAAGTCTCCATTTGGGTATAGACATCCATATTGTTACGCATCATACCGAGGCTCGTGTTCTTATCAAGCGCCTTTTCCAACTCCTCAGGTAGCGAGAAACTCTCGAAAACGAAGTTAGTGAGTTCCAACCCGATTTTTTCGAAGTCGGCAGCCTCTTTTTCTTGAACGATACGAGATAACTCCTGCAAGTTTGCCGCCATATCGAGGACAGGTATACGGCTCTCGCCAATCGCATCTGAAATCCCCGAAACGACCATACTACGGAGATAGTCGGTAATTTGGTTTGTCTCAAAACTGGTGTGTGTACCACTAAGATTCTCCATAAAGACATACGCATCTTTTACCCTAAACGAGTAGTTACCAAACCCACGAATACGCACGGCACCATAGTCCTTGTCGCGCACGAGGATTGGATTTACGGTACCCCACTTTTGGTTGGTAAACTGCTTTGTGTTGACAAAATAGATATCCGACTTAAACGGAGTCTCAAAGCCGTACTTCCACGACATTAGTTTTGTGAGCACTGGCATATTGTTAGTGTCTAGTTTATAAAATCCAGGCAAGAAAACATCGGCAAGGCGGCCTTTGTCGATAAAAATTGCAACCTGACTCTCGCGCACGGTGAGAGCGGAACCCTTGTTAATTTGGTCTTTTGTGATTGGATACTTCCAAACAATTAAATTGCTGTTGGTATCGGTCCATTCGATATTTTTTAAAATACCCATAGTATTCTCCTTTGAATGTATTTTAATATTATTATATCATAGATATACGCTTTTTTCAAACTTATGCGCCTTAATTTTTTAAGATTTTACCAAATTAAAAGAAAAAGCGGCGAATTCGCCCCTAAATTTGTTAAAACATATTATTTTTGTCTTAAATGCATTTTGTCTTGCGTTTTATAAAAGTACCAAAACTTTTTAAGCTTTTACGAAAAGGCCCGCGAATAAGGACAAGCAAAAAGCCCTGTCGTATTTATTTGTTATTAACATTTTCCCGCATTTTCCCTTATAAAACATTAATGCAAACAAAAGCCCTTTTTTCTAAAATATCGCGAAATTTGGTTTAATCTGTGGCGTTTTTGCTGCTTTGTTTATTTCTCTCGAGGGCACGAGCATAGCGGGCTTTTCTATCAGTAGCGGCTTGGCTCCTCTGCGTGCGGGCGTTGTGGTACCACACAAACAGCCCGTATAGATTTAATACAAACAAAATCACATACGACACCATAACGGACAAAAATTCTAGCCCCGCAGACTCCATTGTAAACGCCCAAAGCACTATTGTCACAACATTGTTCGCCAAAAACAAAATCGCGTACCACTGACAACGGCGATATAGTAAATAAGTGGCGAGAACAGCAAGCGAAAATGTGATTGTAATCAAAATAAATTTGTAGGTGCCGAGGTAGTCAAGCAAAAAGTACACGCCGACAGCGCCCACCGCACACACAGCAAAGGAAATTAGGTACTCCTGCCATTTTATTTCACGCACGCGCACGATTTGGGTATTGTGCTTGTCCCGATTTTTGACCCAGCGAAAACACGCTACAATGGCAATAGGAAGTAAAATGCAAGCATCTCGGATAACCTCGCCCCAAAAGCCTTGAGTCGTGGACACCCAAATATAAAATGCTAGGCAAATAATATTGGCAAAAGGCGACCAAAAGACCCCTTTTGCAGCAGTTGCGACATAAAAAACCGTAGCAATGGAACTAATCAGCGCTAAGAAGTTTTTATTCTCTGCCACAAAAAAGCACACAATTAGCGCCACAAAACTAAAGCATAGAAAAACAATCTCGTACCATTTCCAAACGCTTTGTTTTGCTTTGTCCACTTAGACCTCCTATTCTTTTGTAGTTGAGTTTAAAGATTTCATTTAGCACAATTACCACGCGCCGCGCCAGCGCAGTATCATCCTCTTATTATTTAGTTGTTACTCAAGACTTTTTTAAGAGGAATAGAGGCGGTGCGTGGGCGGCTTCGCATAAAATAAACTCAGCCGCTTAAAAAGTCGAAAAAATCAAAAAATACACAAAATTTCACATTTTTCCATAATTTTTCACGATTTTTTTGCGATTTTTCGCTATAACACATCAATTTCTAGATGCAGACCGTTTACAATTTTACTCTTGTCTATAACTAAAGTTTGCATTTCGCCAGCGGTAATAGCGGGGGCTGGGCGCTTTGAAATCTCGACACCACCAGACATTGCTCGAATAATTACGCGGCGGTAATTTTTGTCTACACGGAAAGATATTTTCGCCGTACCAGTATGGTTGTTATACAGATATTTCGGCGCGGTATACTTAATATGCTCATCGTGCGTAATCTCGATTTTGTCCCGCGTGTCCAACCCTTTTAGCGCGTATAATCCCGCGTACTCACCAGCCTTTTCACCCTCGCTAGATACATTGTCTACGAGGTCGTTTACATGCAGAACATTCCCCGCACAAAACAGCCCCAACATCGAGGTAGAAAAATACTCATCGACCGTATACGAGTTTGTAATAGGGCTAAACTCTAACCCCAGCCCGCCCGCAATCTCGACCTCAGGGAGTAACCCCACAGACAACAGCAGCGTGTCGCACGGAATAAACTTTTCCAACTCCATAATGGGCTGCAACTTCTCGTTTACTGGAGCGACATACACGCCCTCTACTCGTTTTGCTCCCGCCACACGAGTAACGGTCGTACTAAGATGCAGGGGAATATTGAAGTCACGGAGGCACTGCGTAATATTACGGGCTAGCCCTCCGCTACTCGGCATAATCTCGTACACGCCTAAGACCTTTGCCCCTTCGCACACGAGCCTCCTCGCCATAATTAGCCCGATATCGCCCGAGCCTAAAATCACCACATTGTTTCCAATATGCCGACCCTCGACATTAATAAGTTTCTGCGCGCACCCAGCCGAAAAAATACCAGCGGGGCGCGTACCCCCTAGCGAAATCGCCCCAGCAGGCTTTTCGCGACAACCTAATGCCATTACGACAGCCTTTGTGCTAACCTCAACCAAGCCATCTGAGTTGCTTGCGGTCACTAAAAAAGAGGCTCCCTGCTTCTCAATCGAGTAGCAAAAGGTATTGAGCAATACTGAAATATTTTTATCGCCCACAATACGCGCTTTCCAGCGCTCAGCATACTCTGGGCCTGTCAACTCCTCATTGAACATATGCAGTCCAAAGCCATTGTGAATGCACTGCGTGAGTATTCCACCCAAACGCTCATCTCGCTCTAAAATTAGGGTCTTTGCCCCGACCCTACTAGCACCTGTCGCGGCAGCCAGCCCGCAGGGCCCACCGCCAATGACAACCACATCGGTCTTGTACATATTTTCTCCTATTTTTCGTGATTTATTGTAATATTTTGCTTATTTTTCGTGAATTTTGCACTTTTTTATGATTTTTTGGCTTTTTATGTTATTTGCGATTTTATTTCATTTCCGCGGTTTTTACTATCCAAAACTCAACACCTAAACAAACTCAAAAATTTGCTCTTTATCTAGTTTTTTTGCTGTTTTTTATACTTTTTTATCGTTTTTTTGCGTTTTTTATAGATTTTGCTCGATTTTTCTTAGGTTTTTTTATTTCCATATTCCTAGCACACATACAATCTAATTCAACTGCTGGTTATTTTAGTATTTCGCTACCCTTACCATTTAGGCTAACTTGTTCTATTGGTATTCCGCACTGCTCCGAAATGATTTTAATTACCTTAGGCAAGCAAAAGCCCCCTTGACACCGCCCCATA
>CASEHF010000048.1 GCA_949287685.1 uncultured Christensenella sp.
CACAAAAAGAACAACACTTTTATCGTTGGTACATAAATTTTAGATATTTTGCACAATCCACACATATTTAAAAAATAAAAAGGTAAAAATGATTGTATTTTTATCATATATATTATATAATACTCTCAAAAGGGGGTAAAAATATGGTAATGATTTATGTTTGGCTCGCGGTTGTGTGTGTTAGCGCGATTGTCGAGGCATTTACTCTGCAAATGGCTGGTATTTGGTTCGTAGTCGGCGGATTCGTGGCTCTCATTATGGCGGCGTGTGATGTTCCGCTCGAGTGGCAGATTATCGCGTGCATTGTTGTGTCTCTCGTGCTACTCTTGTCACTACGCAGACTATGTCTACGCTTTATTCTCAAAAAAGACAATACAAAAACCAATGTCGATGCCCTAATAGACAGCAAAATAAAATTACTAGAGGACACAGTAAACAGCACCAGCAGTGCGCGCATTAACGATGTCGTATGGACTGTAGTAATCGAAGGTGAGCAAGAATTTAAAAAGGGCACCGTATGTATTGTGACCGAAGTACAGGGCAATCGCCTACTTGCACGCCCGCTATCTGGCACTGAGCAAGAGATTGAAAAAAGCGGCGAAAAAGAAATCGATGGCGATGTAATCGTGCCTACAGAAGATATTGCAGAAGTCAAAATAGCGCACAACACTGAATCGATTAGTAGTGACACAAACTCTGTAGAAGTTGAAATACCTACCACCACAGCGGAGCCGAGTCACACACAAGAGAGCGCTAAAAAGACTACAAAAAAGCAGCCCGCTAGCAAATCAAAAAATAGCAAGAAATAGTACTATGCATTATTAAATTAGGTACTATGCATTCAAAAAATCGCGAAAAAATGCGTTTTTTTGATAATTTTTATTAATTTTATTAACAAACTAAAAGGAGTTATTTATGAGTACAGCAGGAATTATTGTAATTGTAGTGATTGCGGTAGTTGCATTCATTATCCTCGGATTTAGTATCAAAGTTGTGCGCCAGTCAACCGCAATGGTCATTGAGCGCCTAGGTAAATTTCATCGCGTACTAGACACAGGAATTCATATGATTCTACCATTCTTTGACCGTAGGGCTGGCGACATAATAAATCTAAAGGAACAGGTGCAAGACTTTAAGCCGCAACCCGTGATTACCAAAGATAATGTAACTATGCAGATTGATACCGTGGTTTACTTTCAAATCACCGACCCCAAACTCTACACCTACGGAGTCGACCGCCCACTCGCGGCTATTGAAAATCTAACCGCTACCACTTTGCGTAATATTGTCGGCGAACTCGAACTCGATGGTACCCTCACCTCGCGCGATACTATTAACAGTAAAATGCGCCTAGTGCTTGATGAGGCAACCAACCCATGGGGCATAAAGGTAAACCGTGTCGAGTTAAAGAACATTTTGCCGCCAAAAGATATCCAACAGGCAATGGAAAAGCAGATGCGTGCCGAGCGTGAACGCCGCGAGGCAATTTTGCGTGCCGAGGGTGAGAAACGCAGTAACATTCTAGTCGCCGAAGGTGAAAAGGAAGCCGAAATTCTCCGCGCCGAGGCAAAGCGTATCGCGCAAATTAAGGAAGCCGAAGGTATGGCAGATGCGATTAAACTAATTGTAGATGCGCACCCAGATAACGCATATTTAACGCTAAAGGGCTATGAGGCACTAGCGCAAGTGGCTGATGGCGAAAGCACAAAATTAATAGTACCTACTGATATTGCAAATGTAACAGGGCTAATCGCAAGCCTCAAGGAAGCTATCACTATCCCAGAGCCAATTAAAAAAGCAGCAACAAAAGAACAAACCGTTACCACAGAAAAACAAACAAAAAAGTCATAAAATAACGAAAAAATCGCGAATTTTTTGAATTTTTCGCGATTTTTTATATTTTTGGGTATTTTTATCCTCAAATTTAATATACGCTATCTATAATTTATGAGATTCTGCTCGGACTGATACTGATTTTCGAGTCTACGATTCACCTTGCGCTCAATGTACCTTGTGGCAATAGCGCGTGGATGCTCATAACTAATTTTAGGCGCACTGTAATTACGATACATACTATACTCCGTATCAAAACTAGATAAAATCTGCTCCCCTTCCTTAGACAACGGAATGTGCAAAAAGGGTTTATTTTTCGTGCGATTTAGATTAAAGAGGGCGTTACATTTACTCGAATCCGCCAAGTTTATAAAACTATAACTACCTAAGTCCCAAATATAGTCCATAGCCCTATCATCAACATTTTCATATACTGTGATTTTAGGATATTCCGCCTCAGTATGTGTGATATTATAGCGGGCTGGCGACACATAGTACGGAGTTTTTAATAGCGTGATAGTGTCCGCAATGTGCGGAATATTTAGTAGCGCTTCCGCCTGCACTACGGCGTACGCTTCACGCGGCCAAATTTTGTCTGTACCCTTTTTGATTAAGTACCGAATCGGTAGCCACAACTCTCCCGTTTTGTTGGTTAAGTGCACCGCCATTTCCTTTGTCAAGGTACGCGTATCAAACTGGCAGGCCTCAAAAAGTTGCGCCTCGAGTTTGGCGCGCTCGACCTCGAGCTTTGCTTCATTTCTACCCAAGGCATCGGTAGCACTTTGATAATTGTCTAATACCGAATACAGCCTATTCCTAAACTGCTCCTTGGTCACTTTCCCAGCGATTTGCTCGGCATAGAGGTTATGTAGAAAAGCATCGAGTTGCGCCTTGTTAACCCGCTGCTCTGCCGCCACACGCTGCTTTCCTGTTTGAAATTGTTTAAGTTTTTGTAAATGATTTTCAATTTTTTCTGTACCCACGGATATCCCCCTAGAGACTTAGGCCTATATTTTATCACAAAATTAAACAAATTGCAACAAAATACGCCCACGCCAACATTATATGCGAAAAACTTTAAAAATGAACAAAAATTTCAGTTTATCGCTAATAAAAAGCAGAAAAGCACCGAGGGCATGGTGCTTTTCTGTCATTACAATAAAAAACTTTTGGATAAGCACGATTCAGTGCTTACGGAATAAGTATAGCACAACTATTTTGATTTTGCAAACTTTTTGCGCTCTTTTTTCAACTTTACGAAAGAAAACCTTTAATTATTAGCGCCTCCGCTTCCTCTCTCGTTAGCCCTAGGGTCTCTAGTTTTACAATCTGCTCTCCCGCAATCTTGCCAATAGCCGCCTCGTGCGTAAGGCTAGCATTGCTATCGGTGTTCTTTAGCGCAGGCATAGACTCGACCCTCGCCCTGTCCATAACGATCGCATCGCACTCAATATGCCCCATACATTCGCAATTACCCTCGACCACGGAGTTAAATCGCTGAAAACTCTCGCCCTTTGCCACACTGCGGCTAATTACATTTGCCCTAGAATTAATGCCATTTAGGTGGACATCAAAATCGGTCGTGGCGGTGTCATTTGAGTCTGTTAAAATACTTTCACGGATGTCTAGCACCGCGCCCGCTCCCAAAGTCGCCTCGGTCTTGCGAATACTCGAGGTCACGCCACCTAGTTGAATCGTTTCGAGTACCATTGTTGCGTTTTCGCCCAAATGTATATTAGTCACGGGATTGAGTACCTTGCCCACCCCGTTTTTCCCCTCGCCTATGTGGCGCTCCACATACCGAACACGCGAGTTTTTGCCAATATGAAAGGTATGAATACCGTTGTGCCCGCTAGGCAAGTCACCAGTATTATGAATACCGCATCCCGCCACAATCAGCACATCGCACCCTTCGCCAATAAAAAAGTCATTATACACAAGGTCGGTAATGCCCGAGTCAGTCACAATCACGGGAATATGCACGCTCTCCCCGCTCGTGTTGTCAGCAATATGAATATCAATGCCTGCGCGATCGGTTTTTTGTTCAATCACGATATTCGCGCTACTGTTTCTGCCAATTAACTGCCCGTTTTTACGAATGTTATACGCGCCTTGCGGAACTTCATGCAGCCCTAGAGTATCTAGGAGTTTAATATCAATCTTGTCCATTTTCACCCCTCAATCTGTCGCATTTTCCAAAGTTTTGCAACCTCGGCATAACTTCACTAGGCGTGCCAGTAAGTACGATTTTGCCAGATTGTATTAGCAGCATCTCATCGGCACTCTTAAATAACTTTTCTTGGTGGCTGATAATGATATTTGTGCGATTTTTGTCCTTTAATCTAGCGAAAATATCCACTAGACTATTAAAACTCCAAATATCAATCCCCGCCTCGGGTTCATCAAAGATATTTAGCGGACTTTCCCGCGCCAACACGCACGCAAGTTCAATGCGTTTTAACTCCCCGCCTGAGAGCGTGCTGTTTAGTTCACGGTCGAGGTAATCCCTAGCGCACAGCCCAACAGCCGATAAATAATCACAAGCAGCGGCGGTAGTCAATTTCTTTTTACTAGCCTGCTCGAGTAACATCCTAGCAGTAATCCCCTTAAAACGCACAGGTTGTTGAAACGCAAAACCAATACCCAAGTTCGCGCGTTCGGTCACATTTAGCCCCGATATGTCGCGCCCGTTAAATAAAATCTGCCCACTAGCACAGGGATAGATACCCATAATAATTTTTGCCAAAGTAGACTTGCCACAGCCATTCGCGCCAGTCAAAACATAATTTTTGCCTGTGGAAAATTCATAACTTATGTTATCTAAAATCACTTTTTCGCCGTTTTCTTGCGCCGAAAATCTAATATTTTTTAATGTAAGCATAGTTATATTATAGCACAAATTTTTCACCGTTTCAAGTTTATTATCATAACTTTAAACAATATTTTTACCAAAGACAAAAATACAAAAACAGCGACATACCCGCTCTTTTCTGTCACTTTCCTGCATTTTTTAGGTGTTTTATTGCGTTTTTTAGTTATTTTAATACAATTAAATCACCAAACGCTACTATACTATATATAAATTATATAACTATTTATTATCGCGCTTATCGCTATAATTAACCTCGTGTTTATTGGTATAATTATCCTAGTGTTTTTTTGTATAATTATTTGCTCTCGTACCTGTCAGTATAATTATTTAATTAATCTCGTGTTTATTGTACTATATGCGATACGGCTTGATTAAAAATAAAAAAACCGCAAACTAATTCGCGATTTTTATTTTTAAATATAATATTTCTTATTTAGAATACTATTTATCGGTACCGCACCACAAACCTATAGAATATCAGCGCCATTGGTGGGGTCGTGGAGGTCACCATTGGTGGTGGAATCCGTGTTCTTGGGCTCGAAAACGGCGGTTACGATTTTGCCATTCACGAGATTATACGGAATGTCCGCAACTGCGTTGTATCCCTCGAGAATCTCGCCATCAACCCGCCAGCCAGCGAAGTTGTATCCGCTATATGCGAGCGCTACGAAATGCAGAGTGCTGTCCTCGTTTTCATCGCCGCTAAAACCAGTCATACGCACCTCGCCGCCTATGGTCGCCGTTGCCACGGTACCCGTGAGTACGGTTCCGCTCGAGGTTGGGGGTTCCTCTAGGTTCGGGAGCGTGCTTGAGAGCTCGAACTGTATTGCCATTGTGCGATATACATCTTGCGCTAGGACTACAAAAGTATTGTTTGTGTCGTGCGCGATGTACTGAATTGCTGTTGCCATTCCCGCACCAAACACCTCCGCGCGATAGTACTGCACAGGAAAACGCACATTGTCGATATAGAGCGCGGTCACATAAGTGTTAGTCGCTGGGGTCACCACCACACGCGTAATGTTGTCATCTACATACTGCTCAAAAGTAGCGCTGCCCGAATTGTTGTACACGCTCGGGGTAATACCTCCGCCACCTCCCGCGTAGTAGTCGACCTCAACTGAGTGAGTGGTTTGGCTCAGCCCGTAAATTTCAATAATGATATAAAATTTCGCTTCGTGGCGACTAAAAGAATAGGTCGATGTCCCCACAATTCCGCCACCGTTAGAGCCGACCAAGTTATTCCACGCGCCCCCATCGAGGCGAAAGCGCACATTCGGGGTCCAATTGTACTCCAAAATTATGCGGGCATCGAGGGTGCTGCCGCTACTGGTCGCCGATGATGAAACGACCTGTAGGTCTGTGGTAAGGGTGTTTGTTGTAAATAATATATCACACGAGGCTTCAATTGTTATATCCTCCCACAAACCAGTAACTATTACATAAACTTGATTTTGATTTCTAAAACATTTATATTCACAACCAACTGCATAGGCAAATTCCTCGGGCTGCACCTCAGAAATCGCCACGATAGCATTGTTGATTTTTACCATACTGATTGAATAACCTGAATTCGCAGTATATATAAAAGTGTTTTGAGTGTTTAACGGAATAATATACAAATCACTTGTTTTATCGACCATTGCCTTATCTGCACTACCATTTGTCACTGAGGCGGTGATGTTATAATTAAATTGTTGAGCATCAAAATCATTTAAAATTAATACACCAACACCCCAATTAGTACTGGAGGAACTCGCAGCGAAATCATCACTTTGAGGGATGCTACCAGACAGACTGAATGTATTACCACTCCCCTTTGTAAAGGTGTAAGCAGTACCACTCTGGGCTTTTGTCTTTCCATCGGTTAAAGCAGCCGATTCCGTTGTCTTGCAGCTA
>CASEHF010000049.1 GCA_949287685.1 uncultured Christensenella sp.
AATAGGTAATATGTTTCATAAAAACAACGAAATCCCCAAAGAGGAGCCGCGTTACCGCCTCGATGATTTGTATTGGTATTGCGTGCCAGACAAGGGTGAATTAACTTTAATTGTGAGACAGCATCAAGGTGACCAAGAATATTATGTTGATTACATCACTGGGCAACCGTTTGACACTGAGAATTTTATAGGCGAAGCAAAGCCAATGTTTAATCAAGAGGATGTTGTCCGCCAGCCTGTATTTGAAAAAGGGAAATTTAAAGGATACACTTATTCTAATAATCTAGCAAAAATAAACCACATGAGGGTCACTCATGGCAAGCATGAAACTTCGATAAAGACTGATAAATACTACCAAAGATACGAGCGCTTTGGTAGACTATACAACAGATTTTTGATAGAAAGCGCTAATCCTAATTGCGAAATCGTTAAGAGCTACGATGCGTGGGGCGGCAGTGCGATACGCTATTCTTTTAAAGACCCCGAAGGGAATCTTGACCCGCAACTCTTAATTCCTAAAAGTGTCCTAGAGGACTGTTTAAAAGATATGCGCAAACAGGCTCTATTACAGCACAGATTAATTTCACAGCCATTTACTATAGAAGCTCACGAAAAATGGAAAAAAGAAATGGAGGCATCGGAAGCAGCATTGTTCCGTTAATACGCGAACTTTAGAAGCAGCATTCTTTGTAGATATTTGTAATCACATAGCCTTAATATTTTGTATTTAATTCTATTCAAGTACTAGCATTATTTATGCTAGTGCTTATTTTTTATCAAATGAAACACCTAAGTTTTAGGCGCAGGGTGTGTATTTCTGTCATTAAACTCATTCACTTTTAATATTTTACTGATTTTAGGGTAAGTCCGTTAGCCGATGCGGTACGGCCTGCACGCTTGCGGTCACGGCTCTCGATAATCGAGGGAAGCGTTTCGGGGGCGATTTTCCCCTGCCCAATTTCAATCACGGTACCAGCGATTATGCGAACCATATTATATAAAAAGCCATCCCCCGTAACCGACAGGCAATAGTGATTTGTTGCCTTTTTGGTTAGCGAAATTTTGTTAATCGTTCGTACGGTGCTACTGACCTCGGTCTTGCTGCTGGCAAAGCCCACGAAATCGTGTGTGCCTAAGAATGCCCCGAGCATACTTTTTGCGCGCTCGTAATCAAAGGGAGGACTCACCCACGCGCTGGTGACATTATAGTACGGCAAGGGCATAGGGCTAACATAAAAATGATACTCATATGTCTTTTCCTTGACATCAAAGCGCGCGTGAAAATGCTCCTCTACCTCGCGGCTAGACAGTACACGAATATCGCTAGGAAGGCGTGTATTGAGTGCCTTGTATAAATTCTCGGGGGCTATGCGGGTATTTGTGTCGAAATGCACGGGCATAGCGAGAGCGTGGACTCCCGCATCTGTCCTACCGCTGCTGTGGACTGTCACCCGCTCGCCCGTAGTCTCAAAAATTGCGCGCTCGAGATTACCCTCAATTGTCTCGAGCCCTGGTTGCGTTTGAAAACCTGAGTAGTTTGTACCCAAAAACTGAACTAAAATCAAAATTCTTTTCATATTTTCATTATAACATAGGTAATCTAACTTTGGCAAATTGTATTAAAATATTTGTCTAACTTTTTTTAAAGTGGTATAATCGCAATAGAATAAGTTTGGAGGAGAGATAAATTGAAAACAATCACGACAGATGGAAACACCGCAGCAGCAATGGCTGCATACGCAGTCAACGAAACTGCTATAATTTACCCAATTACACCCAGTTCGCCAATGGCGGAAGCGTGCGATGAATGGGCAGCGGCTAAAAAGCCGAATATCTATGGCTCAAGTATGCAAGTAGTCGAAATGCAGAGCGAAGGCGGGGCTGCTGGAGCGCTGCACGGGAGTTTGTTATGCGGGAGTCTCACTACGACATTTACCGCGAGTCAAGGACTACTACTCATGATACCTAATATGTATAAGATTGCGGGCGAACTACTCCCGTGTGTGTTTAATGTAGCGGCTAGAACCTTAGCCACGCACGCTCTATCAATTTTTGGCGACCACAGCGATGTAATGGCGTGCCGCCAAACGGGTTTTTCGATGATTGCATCTAAGAATGTGCAAGAGTGCTACGACCTAGGACTGATTTCTATGCTTACTACACTAAACAGCAGCGTGCCTGTTGTACACTTTTTCGATGGTTTCCGCACCTCACACGAAATAGATAAAATTTCGGTGCTAGATAACGAGGAAATTAAAAAGATTATTCCTTTTGAAAAAATTAAAATTTTTAAGGAACGCGGGCTGAACCCAAACACGCCCCGACAATTCGGGACAGCACAGAATCCCGATGTGTTTTTCCAAAACCGTGAGGCTAGCGAGAGTTACTTTCAAAGTGTTGGGGCGCACTTTAAGCAAGCGTGCCAGATTTATAAGGAGTTGACTGGCAGACACTATGCGCCATTCAGTTACCACGGGGCTCCAGATGCACAGCGAATCATTGTATCAATGGGCAGTAGTACAGAGACCCTAGAGCGCGTAGCAGATGAATACAACAAAGACCACAACGACAAGGTAGGTATCATTACGGTTAGGTTGTATCGCCCTTTTTACACGGATGAATTTTTAAGCGTTCTCCCCCGCTCCGCGCGCACAATTACTGTACTCGACCGCACGAAAGAGGGCGGCAGCGCTGGCGAACCCCTATATCTCGATGTATGCGCTGTGCTTTCCGAGCGTGGCATCAACCTCCCTATATTAGGCGGTAGATATGGTCTCGGCGGAAAGGACTTTACTCCCGCGTGTGCAATGGCAGTAATTCAAAACTGTGTACCAAATGGCAAGCGCGACTTTACCGTAGGTATTACGGATGATATGACTGGCTCTAGTCTACCTCTACCCGACTTCTCGCTAAAAGAGAATATGACACAGTGTCTATTCTATGGACTTGGCAGCGATGGCACGGTCAGCGCAAACAAGAATAGTATAAAAATTATCGGCGAACTGACTCCGCTCTATGCGCAAGGATTTTTTGTATACGACAGCAAAAAGAGCGGCAGTGTCACCATTTCGCACTTGCGTTTTGGGAAAAGTCCCATTACAGCGCCCTATGAAATTGAAAAAGCCGACTTTATCGCGTGTCACAATGCACGATATATTGGAAAATACGACTTTCTCTCAAAACTCAAAAATGGCGGGACTCTGCTACTAAACTGCGATTGGAAGCCTCGCGAGATTGAATCAAAACTTCCTGCAAACTTCAAGCGCGAATTATCTAGGCGCAACATAACTCTATTCATAATCGATGCGCAAGATATTGCAGCCAAACTCGGGCTAAAAGGCAAAATTAACACGATTATGCAGTCCGCATTCTTTAAACTGGCAAATATCATTCCCTATGATGATGCGATAATTGCCATGAAAGATGCGGCTAAAAAGTCGTATGGAAAGGCTGGCGAAGCGGTGGTCGAGCAAAACTACCGCGCGATTGATGCGGGCGGGACTGAATTAGTAAAAATTAGTATCCCGACATCTTGGCAGAACGCCACCAATGAGATTACAACCACTTTCGAGTCCTCAAAAACTGAATTTGCAAAAACTGTTATGGAGCCGATTGCTAAACTCCAGGGCGACACGCTCCCAGTGAGTGCCTTTAATGCTGATGGACATATCGAAACAGACACTGCACGCTACGAAAAGCGCGGTATTGCTACTAATATACCCAAATGGATACCCGAAAACTGTATTCAGTGTAATATGTGTAGTTTTGTCTGTCCGCACGGTGCGATTAAACCTGTAATTATCGAAAACGGAGTCGAGATGCCCACGACCTTTGAGGCAATCAAGGCGCAGGGGCTCGAGGGTAAACAATTCCGCATACAAATCAGCCCGCTAGATTGTACGGGCTGCGGTAGTTGTGTAAACACCTGCCCCGCTCTTAAAAAAGCGCTCGTTATGAGTGATGGCGACAAGGAAACTATTGAGCAAGCCGACAATTATCGTTTTGCAGAAAAAATCGAGAACCCGAAAGTTTTCAATAAGTTTACCGTAAAAGGGAGCCAGTTTGCGCCGCAACACTTCCAGTTTAGTGGTGCGTGTGCTGGGTGTGGCGAAACCCCGTACATTCGTTTGGCGACACAGTTGTATGGCGACAAAATGATAATTGCGAATGCAACTGGCTGTAGTAGTATTTACGGCGGGAGTTTCCCGAGTTGCCCATATACAGTCGACTCTAATAACCACGGACCAGCGTGGGCAAACAGTCTATTTGAGGACAACGCAGAATTTGGGCTCGGAATGAGATTGGCGCTCGACAGTAAAAAAAGACATCTTTCTAACCTACTCGAGAACTTGCGCGTGCAAGCGCCTATACTCGAAAACTACATTGCGGAATGGTTTGCGGCACGGGGACTCAATGAGAGCGAAGTCGCTAGTATTCAACTACTTAGTGCGATTGAGCAAAACTTCCCCACATCAAACACGCAAGCCCAAGTCCTAATGCGCGAGATTTTAGACAGGCGTGAGGACTTGAACGACAAAACAGTATGGATAATCGGTGGCGATGGCTGGGCATACGACATCGGTTATGGAGGACTCGACCATGTGCTAGCCAGTGGCAAAAATGTAAATATATTAGTACTAGACAGCCAAGTTTACAGTAATACAGGCGGACAAGCGAGCAAGGCAACCCCCGCAGGCGCTGTTGCAAAATTTGCCGATAGCGGTAAACAAACTAGCAAGAAAAACTTAGGGTTAATGGCTATGTCCTACCCCGATGTGTATGTAGCACAAATCGCCCTAGGCGCTAATATGAATCAAGCACTCACCGCCATTAAAGAGGCTTGTGAATATGATGGTGTGTCACTGATTATTGCTTACTCGACTTGTATTAATCACGGTATTGATATGTCAAACGGTATGCAAGTTATGCGCGAAGCGGTACAATGCGGTTACTGGCATTTATTTAGATATAGTCCAATTACCCGTAAACTCATCTTAG
>CASEHF010000050.1 GCA_949287685.1 uncultured Christensenella sp.
TAGAAACTACGGCGATTGCTAACAAAATAGATAATACGGTAATTGCTACGGTCGATGATTTGATTTTAGATTGAGCTTTTTGCGTTGTCATTTTTAAAAACTCCTTTAAGTTTTGATTAAGGTTAAACAAGCCTTTAGTTGATACCTTAGAGACAACACAAAATCCAAGGTTGATAGGTCATCCCGAGCCTCGAGTTGATAAGTGTAGTTTGTTGTATATTCCGCTACTATTAAAGCACTGTCATCCTGAGCCCTGCTTACGGAGCTTGAGACGAAGGATCTAATCCGCTTAAAACAACCTCAAACAAACCGCAAACAATCATTCAAAGTATGTAGTCTTATTTACATTATACAGGGAGTGCGCCTTCGCACTGTACTACGCACCGCATCTATTCCTCCTAAACACCCAAATAATTAAAATAAAAAAACTATTAGTAAAACATTACTAATAGTACATATTTAAATATTCACTTAACTAAACGAGAAAGTAAACCCTTGACCCCATTCACCAGCATTAGTGCTTGCGTAAATACAAACATACGCCTTTAATTGATGACCATTGAACGGCGAAAGGGTACCAGAATTAGTATTAAATACCTCAACATTATTTAGTAAAATTACATCTGAATTAGCCGTAGCCACATTGCTAGGGGTAGTGTAAATCTTGTATGCGGTGTTAGTTAACAGCTCATCACTGGCACCACTGCCGCTCAACCCAAGAAATTCCTTCTCATCATCTAATAAATTAGTTTGATTTGTTACATCGTTGAGGGAATTACCTTGTTTATCAGCGAACAACTCAGTTAGGGTAGTGCTGTCCACATCCGCATTGGTCGTAACCACAACAAAAACGCGTAGGTAACAGTCTGTAGTGCTCGATTGCACCGTAATACCACTTAGGCTTAACGAGGTGATAGCAGGGCCAGTGGTCGTAGGTGAAGCGGAGCCATTTACATAGTACTGCCATTTTCCGCTAGCATTGTCGATGCCTTTGGTCACGGTTAGCGTGATTCCATCATGGAATTTTAGGGTAGTCGTGGCGGTTTTGTTTGCTGTAAACGCGGCAAAATAAATTGAACAAGCCATAGTAACTAGCAATAAAATTGTACTAATCACTGCTAAAGTGATTGTTAATTTATCTTTTAGTTTTAGCATTTTATTACCCCTTTAATTTTCTCCTACTTAGATTAATTTAATTATACCTTATTTCAATAAATTTCGCAAACGATTTTGCTAGCATTGCAATATTATTTTACCATTATTTTTTGCCTTTATACACGGGGCTTTCCGCTATTTCGGGCTAATTTGCGCGAGTTTTTCCAACTTCTGCCAAATTTTACGCGCTAACTAAAATAACGCGACTCACGGTAGAGCCGGCTAGTCTTATAAATGTGACAAACAAACTATTGACAAATTAACAAATTTGTGTGCACATACCCTTGATTTTTTTGTGCAACTATGATATAATCAATCAGATTGTTTTTCGCAATCCTTGTCTACTTCAATGTAGACCGTTTAGTCCAAAAGGAGGTTACGCTATGAATAAGTATGAACTTTTGTACATTATTTCGTGCGATGCGACCGAGGAGGCACGCGAGGCTATTATCAAGAAGTTTAGCGATATGGTAACTGCCGATGGCGGCAAGGTTGAGTCTATCGAAAAAATCGGTATGAAAAAGTTTGCTTACCCAATTCAAGACAAGCAAGAAGGGTACTATGTCCTTATGAATTTTGAGTCAAATCCAACCTTGCCACGCGAAATGGAAAAGCAAATGGCACTTACTGAGCACTTTGTACGCAAAATGTTTATTAAGAAGTAAAAGAGGGAATTTTTACAATGAACAAAGTTTTTTTAATAGGAAATCTCACTCGTGACCCTGAGACTAGCACCACGAGTAGCGGGGTGCAGCTCTGCCGCTTTAGCATTGCTGTAAATCGTGCTTATGCAAACGCAGAGGGCGTGCGCGAGACTGATTTCTTTAACATTACCGCTTGGCGTGGACTTGCCGAGAGATGTGGTAAATATCTACACAAAGGCAACAAGGTCGCAGTCGTTGGTAGTGTACAAATTCGAAATTACGAATCAAATGGCGAGAGGCGCACCAGCGTTGACATCGTGCCCGATGATGTTGAGTTCTTGACTCCAAAGACTGGAGATTCTAGCACTTCACTAGATTCGGAGCCCAATGCTACCGCTAGCGCTCCTAGCACCAGCACAAAAGTTGCTGAACTAGAGCCTGTAGAAGATTCAGATTTACCATTCTAATTTAAAAGGAGATAACCATGGCAGCAGAAAATGAAAAGTTAGAAGCACCCGTAGAGGCTCAGGCAGAAGTAGTGCAGACCGAAAAGCAGCCCCACCACGACAAGGCCGACCGTAAGCCTCGCGAGGGTGAGGAGGGCGCTCCGCGCCGCCGCCGCCCAATGCCTAGGCGCAAAGTGTGCCAGTTCTGCGTGGACAAAGTTGAGGAAATCGACTACAAGGATGTAGCAAAATTACGCCGCTACATCACTGAAAAGGGAAAGATTATTTCCCGCCGCCAGACAGGTACCTGCGCTAGACACCAGAGAGCATTATCTACAGCGATTAAACGCGCTCGTTATATGGGTCTAATTCACTATGTAGGTGAATAATTCAGTTTGTGATTAAACAAATAATAGTTTGCTGGCACATCTAATTAGAAAGTTTTTTAATTACCTTTTTATAAAATATCCTTTTGTTAAACATTTTTAATAACCTTATATGCTTTTAATTAAATGTGCCAGCCCAATTGAATTATTTCAATTATTTTATAAAAAATGCAAGAAAAGTCTTGCATTTTTTTGTTTTTAGTAAAATATAGCGCACAAGCAGGTGAGCGCTTGTATCAAAATGCACTATATATATCGGGCTCGACAAAGACCTCGACTTTTTTCATATAATCATCAGGGTCATCAAGTGTGCTTAGGTACTTTTGCCACTTGCCATGGCATTGTATGTTAAATGAGTTATAGAAATTGAATATATCAAATCCGTATTCCTGTTGAATCTTTACTGTATTTTGAATGTCATTTTCGAGTTTTGTGCGCATCGCCGTTTTGACTGCTTCACTCAAATACGAGGACATATTCCCTAGACTGCCGTTTGTGTTTTCAATCATCTCTAGTTTCAGTCCAAGTCCTAGTTTTAGTTTAACAGTCGGCACATTATTTATTACAGCAAATTCGAGCCTAACATTTTTTTGTGCCACCGAGTAGCCAAGGTTGGCGTTTGTTAGGACTTTGTCGCTAACATTGCTTAGTTTTATCATATTTCCAGTTATTTTTTTGTCAAACCAGTTGAATTGTTCGCGCTCATCATTGCTTAGGACTTTTGTCATTTTCCCTTTGTAGAAAACTGCTACCGAACCATCGCTCAATACCGAATCCTCCTGAGTGTTCCCGCTGCTGCTTTGGCTGCCACCGCTTTCTCCGCCACTTTGTCCGCCGCCACCGCTGTTGCTGGTTTCACCCTGACTTTTTGTTGTGACTTGCGCCATGCAACTTGTTTTTTGTGGCGAAAGATAGTCGTGGTAAAAACTAAGCAAATTCGCATTGCCCGAAAATACATAGCGCTCGTTGTATTTTGCGATAATTTGTAGGTTGTCCACCTCGTTTGTATTGATATTTGAGGACTTTTTTAGTAAATCTTTTGCCTCTTTGTCTGTGTAAATTAATAGGGTGTTGTTGGCAATGTTGTTTCCACGCAAAAAGTAGTCGAGTACTGTTGCAATGTCCTTGTCCTCACATAGCGATTTGCCTAGTAGTATGAACCCGCAGTGGGCGAGTCGCACTTTTTTCCCGACTTGGTACTCCATTAACTCAATTGCATCCTCGACAGTTTCGCCGCTTTGGGACACGATTGAGAATTTTTGCTGATATTGACCGCCCGCCTCTGGAATGAGAATTTGCGCCGATACCTCGACTCCATTTTCGCCACTGTCAATCGCTAACCCTGTGCAAATCGCGCGCACTGCACTTTGACTCGGCGTGTTAATCGCCCCAGGCACAAGCAGGAGAAAAAATGCAACTACCGCAAACAATACAATTTTATTGAA
>CASEHF010000051.1 GCA_949287685.1 uncultured Christensenella sp.
TGCTTTTATATATTATGTTATGTTTAGTTATAAATCTTTTTCGATAGGTACTCATCGAGGTCGGCGATTTTGATACGCTCCTGCACCATTGTATCACGGTCGCGGACAGTGACTGCCTGATCCTCGAGACTATCAAAGTCAAAGGTTATGCAGTACGGTGTACCGATTTCATCTTGCCTACGGTAGCGCTTACCTATCGAGCCAGTCGTGTCGTATTCGCAACGGAAACGCTTTGACAAGTCCTTGTACAACTCAAATGCGGGCTCCTCTAATTTTTTACTAAGTGGCAACACAGCCGCCTTTATAGGAGCGATGCTTGGGCTAAAGCCTAACACTACGCGCTCATCATCACCATCTAATTTCTCCACGCGATACGCACTGCACAAAATCGCAAGTAATAGCCTATCCACTCCAACACTCGGTTCTACCACATATGGGATATAGTTTTCATTAGTAAACGGGTCGGTGTACGAAAGGTCCTCTCCGCTAAATTTTTGGTGTTGACCTAGGTCATAATCGGTACGATTAGCGATTCCCCACAACTCGCCCCAACCAAACGGATACTTGAACTCGATATCCGTGGTAGCCACGGAGTAGAAAACCAACTCCTCTGGGCTGTGGTCGCGGAACCTTAACATCTCGGGCTCCACACCGATATTCACTAAGAAATCATAGCACGCTTGTCTGTAATACTTGTGCCAATCGCTAGCAGTCTTTGGTTCGCAGAAAAACTCCATTTCCATTTGCTCAAACTCGCGAGTGCGGAAAATGAAGTTTCCTGGTGTGATTTCGTTACGAAAAGCCTTACCAATCTGGCACACACCCATAGGTAGTTTACTCCTGGTCGCACGAAGTACATTTTTAAAGTTTACAAAAATTCCACCCGCGGTCTCTGGGCGCAAATAAACAGTATTTGTATTATCCTCGGTAACGCCGATAAAGGTCTTGAACATCAAATTAAATTTGCGAATAGGCGTGTACTCACACGCGCCACAATTTGGACACTTTATATTGTTTTTATTAATAAAGTCCTCCATTTCGGCATCGCTCATAGCCTCGACTGAACCAATTTCAATCTTGTTCCCCGCCTTCTCCTGCATATTTAGCCATTCCTCAATTAGCTTATCCGCTCTGTGGCGGGACTTGCATTTTTTACAGTCTAGTAACGGGTCCGAAAAGCCAGCGACATGCCCACTAGCCTCCCACACGCGCGGGTTCATTATAATAGCGCTATCGAGACCGATATTGTGTGGCTCCTGTTGTACAAAACGCCTCCACCACGCGGCCTTTATATTGTTTTTTAATTCCACGCCCAAGGGGCCGTAGTCCCACGAGTTGCTTAATCCACCATAAATCTCGCTACCCGCAAATATAAAACCACGATTTTTGCAAAGCGCAACCAAATCGGTCATTGTCAAATCATCTTTCATTGTCTAGTTCTCCTTAAATAATTAAGTTATATTATAATACAAAACGCCCGTTAAATCAAGTCAAAATATTATTATTTATGAAATTAGGCGCCCATATAGTGGGTGTATCTCAAATTACAACAGAATTTAAATAAAAACCAAATTAAAAAATTATAGAATTTGTAAACCTTATGCTTTTAATTAAATTCGCTACCCTCTAAACTAAAAAATTAACCACTAGAGCCATACTCTAGGGTTAATAAAATTGTTTTACTCAATTTAAATTACAATTTATTTAGAAAGGTTTTCAAAATATGCTGTGATATTGTCTTGCTGCGCCTTACGGACATCCTGAAGCAATGGCGAATAATCTTGCATTTCGCGCGCTAAGCGAAATACTTTTTGCATTTCATCATGCTGATACTTAGCGACCTTTTCGCCCTTGGTTTTGCCTGATGTTACCGTTGCGGGTAACTGCTCATATCCCTCAAAAGCAAGTTGCGCCTCTAGCATCTCGCCATAATCTTTCATCCCAAAACGAGCCAACATATATGCGCGCCACTTGGTACCGATACTCGTATCGATGTCATACTCATCAGCAAATGGCACGCCACTCGACCAAATCTTGTACTCACCATTTATTTCGTAGTCATTCATTTCCCAAGTATTAAGTTTGCCATCTTTTGTCTTAAAGGTAACCCTAATATTATTCGGCGCCTCAACAAGCTCGCCTAATTTGTTCGTATACCCCGCTTTGTCTGCATTTGTCTCTACACTAGCGATTTCAGTATACCCAAAACCATTTTCATTAAAAAAGTTAACTAATTCGTAGTCCTCAATTTTAGTAAACAAATGCTTGATTGTTTCTGGTAAATTACCCTTTGCATTTCTCAACTCCGAAACAGCGCTAAAGTCCTTCCCTTCCCTAAATTTATACTCAATACTATTCAACATATGCTTATTCATAAACCTACCACCTTTTAATTTTTGCTCCTTCATTATACCACAAATTATAATTTATGCAATAGGTTTCTAAAAATTTAGACTTTATATCTTGCAAAAACCACAATAAATTAACTTTTTATAAGGTTCACATACTTTATTATGTAGCCCTCTTAGACCTACAAACAAAAATATTGAATATTTAATAGACAAAACAAATTATTTTTTGATATAATAACACAAATTCATTTTTGGAGGATGTTATGGAAGAAACTTTCAACCGTATGCCACTTATTGGCGATGATGCACCTGCGTTTACCGCAGTCACTACACAAGGAACAATCAACTTCCCCGAGGACTACAAGGGGAAATGGGTGATTTTATTTTCACACCCAGCAGACTTTACCCCTGTTTGTACGACCGAATTTATGACCTTTGGCTCAATGATTGATGAATTTAAAGCCCTAAATACCGAATTAATTGGGTTGTCTGTGGACTCCCTTTACTCACATATTGCTTGGCTCCGCAAAATTCAAGAGTTAGAATGGAATGGCAAGAAAAATATCGAAGTTACCTTCCCTCTTATCGAGGATGTACGAATGGAGGTCGCAAACAAGTACGGAATGATTCAGCCTGGACAATCAAACACCCAAGCAGTGCGCGCGGTATTTATTATCGACCCACAGGCAAAAATTCGCACGATACTTTACTACCCACTTTCAACTGGGCGTAATTTTGATGAAATTAAACGCATTATAATCGCGCTACAAAAAGCAGACAAGGACAACATCGCCACTCCAGCAGACTGGCGCCCTGGTGATGATGTGATTGTACCTACAGCAGGCTCGTGCGGGACAGCAAAAGAGCGTATGGAAACACAAAATGATGACCAGTACTGTCTAGATTGGTTTATGTGCTTTAGGCGCGAACGCAAGTAGATTAAACCCAAACTATTCGCAAAATCGATTGCATAGTACTTGCATAACACTTCGAAAGTTTACTTTTGAAGTGTTTTTTTATTTTAAATATTTAAACACTTAAAAACATAGAGTAAAATCTAAAAAATAATGATATGGATTTAAGATTATTGTAGTGCGCAGATAGAGGCACTGGCGTGCGTTGGCGGTGCGTAGCCGCAGTGCGAAGGCGCACTCCCGATATAAAAGTACAAGGTAGTTAACAAGTACACTTAATATACCGTATAGGTGGAAAAAGTGAGATGCTTAGGTACGCTGTTATATTTTGAGGTCATCCTGAGTGTCGACCCGCAGAGCCTTCAGACGAAGGATCTATTCCTTTTAAAAATCATCAAATAAATCATAAACAATCATCCAAAATGCGTAGCCTTATTTAATATGTATATATTGCGTGTGCGGCTTCGCACCGCCTTCGCACTGCGCCCACGCACCGCATCTATCCCTCTTAAAACAACTCCAAACAACTCACAAGCAATCATTTAAAGTGGCAATATAGGACTGTATTTGGGGTAATTGGTAAGTTGTTTTTAGGTGTATGTATGGAACCATATTCGGTTAGTTTTGGGGGATTTTGGCGGAATTTCGGGATTTTTGTAGGTTTTAGTCTATTTTTTTATTAAATACATCT
>CASEHF010000052.1 GCA_949287685.1 uncultured Christensenella sp.
CTGAAAAAAGTCAAGCCCGTGTGCAATATTTTAACTTTTCTACAAAATCTATCAAACTGTACATTAGGTACTATGCAATTAAAAATCTCAAAAAAATCGTATAAAAACGCAAAAAATTATGAAAAAATCGTATTTTTTAATGTTTTTTGTTGATTTTCTCACTTTTCTCTAGCATTTAATGTGTCTAGCACTCGCTGAAAATAATCGGGTAAATTGGCTTCAAAATTTAGCCGTTCATTAGTCCTCGGGTGTGTAAACTCGATATAATGCGAGTGGAGCAACTGACCATTTAGTTTAAATTCTTGCTTTTTATATCCGTATACAGGGTCGCCGACAACGGGATGCCCTAAGTACTGCGCATGCACACGAATTTGGTGCGTTCTGCCCGTTTTGAGTTGAAATTCGGCTAAAGTGTAATCCTTGAACAAGCGAATGATTTTGTAATCAGTGATTGCAATTCTATCGTTTGAATCGTTAGATACTGCCATTTTTTTGCGGTGGCGCGGGTCGCGCGCGATGTGAGTCTCAATATGCCCACCCTCCTTGAGCCTACCCTCAAGCAGTGCATAGTACCTACGAATGCAAGTTTTTTGTGCAATTTGCTCTGCTAAACCTCGATGTGCAAAGTCGTTTTTAGCGGCTAGCATAAGTCCCGATGTGTCCTTATCCAATCGATGCACAATCCCCGGGCGCAACTCGCCATTAATCCCAGATAAATCTGTGAAATGATATAGTAGTGCATTTACCAAAGTATTATCCTCGTGTCCCGCGCTCGGATGCACCGCAAGCCCCTGAGGTTTATTAATCACCGCTAAATCGCTATCCTCGTAAACGATATCAATAGGGATACACTGTGCTACGACTTCCACCTTTACGGGTTCAGGTATAGAATATGTCACTATGTCCCCTAATTTTAGTGAGTATCCTGCCTTTTTCTGCTCGTTACCCACCAAAACCAGCCCTTTTGTGATTAAATTTTTTATATTGCTACGCGAAAGTTCTGGCTCGAGTTCATTTAAAAATATATCGAGCCGAACGCCCACATTTTCGGGAGTAATTTCAACTTTTTGCATTTTTTATCCTTTTTTTGAGTAATTTTTTTGATTTTTTGATATATTTTTACTATTTTTTGCTTTTTTGCTATTTTTTTAACTTGGGTCGCCCTTTATCACGGTTTCCTTATCGGTATCCGTTCTAAAAAAGAATATTAGGAAAACGATTATACAAATGCAACCTATCGTTAGGGCAATGTCGGCGACATTGAATACTGGGAAGTCCATAAACTCGAGATGTATAAAGTCGCGCACATAACCAAAGGCAATTCGGTCGATAAGGTTACCGAGCAGCCCACCCAAAATCAGCGCAAAACCCACACGATACCAGCCGTTTGCACCGAAGCCCTTTTTGTAAAATATGTCAAAGGCAAGCATACCGAGCGCAAAAACCACACTTAAAACTATAAAGAATATTTGTGCACCCGCGAATACGCCAAAACTTGCGCCCGTATTATGCACGGACACAAAACCGAAAAAGCCGTTTATAACTTCAATAATTTTACCATCGAGGAGTGCTTTACTAACCAAATCGACAATCAGCACACCTACAGTCAAAAAATACCACCATTTTATCTGCATCTTTTATTCCTTTGTGAATTTGTTTCAATTTTTATCGTTCTTGGTGCAAAAAAGTAGATTCCCTCGCCTATTCTCTGTAATTTTCCATCCAAGGCACACACTGCGCCGCATACAAAGTCAAGACTGCGCTCCGCAATCTCAGGGTCAAGGTCGCAAAAGTTTACAATCAGTGGTACATTCCCACCTAGTCCCCGCACAAACCGCACGATATCCTCAAAATTCACGGGCGCGAAAATGGAAATTTTTCGGCTATTTGTACTCTCTATGTCCGCGAGATTGCGCTTTTGAGGGCGGCGAACTTGTCGCGCCTTTTCCTTTACAGGGACAAAGCCCAGGCTAGCGGAAAGGTAGTCGAGAAAATTCATAAAAAACTCCTTTTCCACTATTTTACCACAGATTTTTTTGCAAAAAATTGCAATTTTGCCACTCTTTTAGTGAGTTTTGTCTATTTTGCACGCAATAATATTATACATTATTTCACGCATTTGTGCAAATCGTTTGTTAAAAAATCTAATTTGGTATATAATATTTGTTAGCATATGCGTTTGGCATTCGTGCAAATCAAAAAACAAGGAGATAATTTATGGCAAAAATTAAATTCGTGCAATATGGTTGCGGAAAAATGGCAAAATACACAATTAGATACTGCATCGAGCGCGGTATGGAGTGTGTCGGTGCTTTTGACATCGATGAAAGCAAGTTCGGGACCGATGCTGGCGAGTTCGCTGGGGTTGGTAAACTCGGTGTCGCTATTGAGTCGGTTAATCAAGATATGGTAGCGAGACTAAAAGCCCTCGCGCCAGACATCGCAATTGTCACCACTATGAGTTTACTCGCGGACTGTGCAGAGCCCTTGCTCGCGTGCGCAAATGCGGGAGTAAACGCGATTACGACCTGCGAGGAGGCGTTCTATCCGCAAAATAGTAACCCCACCCTCTTTAATCAAATCGACACTGCCGCAAAAAAGAACGGCTGCACAATAACAGGCGCTGGGTACCAAGATGTGTTCTGGGGGAATTTAATCACCACAATCGCTGGCGTTACCCACAAAATCACCAAAATCAAGGGTAGCAGTAGTTATAATGTAGAGGATTACGGAATCGCGCTAGCGAAAGCGCACGGTGCGGGGCTAACAATGCAAGAATTTGATGAACAAGTAGCCTCAGCAGACAAAATTTCCGCCGCAGAGCGCCAAAAAATTATCGAAAGCGGCAAATACGCGCCGAGTTATATGTGGAATGTGAATGGTTGGCTCGCTAGTAAGTTAGGGCTAACAGTCGTTTCGCAGACTCAAAAATGCGTGCCTATGACCCACAAAGGAGACCTAAAGAGCAGTACATTGAATATGGTAATCCCGAGCGGGAATGCAACTGGTATGAGCGCCGTAGTCACCACACAGACTGCCGAAGGTATCGAGATTGAGGCTGAATGCATCGGTAAAGTATACGGACCCGAGGACTTCGATAAAAACGAATGGACAATTTACGGCGAGCCAGACACAACGGTAGTCGTTAACCGCCCATGTACTGTAGAACTCACTTGTGCAACAATTGTAAACCGCATTCCAGATGTGATTGCAGCGCCAAGCGGCTATGTCACAACTGATAATTTTGGAATCGCTAAATACTGCGCAAAGCAGAAAAACTAAAAAAATAAAAATTGATAAAAATAAAACAAAAAACGCGAAAAAATCGCGTTTTTTTATAAAAAAATTGCTAAAATTGAGTTTTTGTCTAACTTTACTCTAATTTTATCAGTATTAATCTACAATCAAATACCTAATAAATTAAATAAAATTAATATAAAAACTAAAATCGAATTGCTAATACAAAGCGCAAAAATAATTTATATAAGAAAAGTGAGCCTAGTACTAGGTTCACTTTTTAACTATTTACTATTTGTTTTCGTTTTTCTTTTCTTCCTCGGCTTTGCGCTCGTGGTAGTTCTTATACCCTACCTTGTGATTGTCGCCCTCATCCCAACGCTCCCCGCGAACGGCAAAAATCGTAATCACGAGGCCGAGTGCCACGATGATCGCGATGATTGGCCAAATGATACTCTCTGGAATTGTAATCGCAGAAATAAGGCAACCAAAAGCACACACAATCAACGCAACACCGAACCAAATTTTCAATTTTTTACTAGTCGTAATATTTTGCTGGAAGCACCCCTGTAGCAAGATTATCAAGCCAAGTCCTCCGCAAATCATTACACCAGCCCAAGCGAGGCTGAACCAACTGAATGTTTCAGGCACCACAACAGACAATAGCCACAACACAGCAGCCACTAGCACCACAAGTGCTCC
>CASEHF010000053.1 GCA_949287685.1 uncultured Christensenella sp.
ATATTACCTATTTTTTCAAACATAGTGTATTTCCTTTTTATTTTTTTTATAAATTCGTATGGAATTAGCCCAAAACTTGATTTTGCTTATAAACGAAACGGGGTAGAATTATTTTATAAACAATTTTTACAAAAGTGTATACAAATTTATATTTATATTATATAATGATAACCTTATTTAGTCAAATAATAACCATAAATTTAATAAAAATTTTGCAGGACAAATCGTTTTTAAAAAGTATGTGTGGCTGGCGCAGTGCGTAGCCGCAGTGCGAAGCCGCCCCGCAATAAGAAAGAACAAGTCGTACCAACAGTAAATACCATAAAGTTGTATCAACAATAAAATAGAGCATAGTCGACCCTGCAATCAGCAACATAATCGTACTAACAATAAAATAGCACAAAGCCGTACACGCGGTGCGAAGCCGCACCCCCAGTAGAAAAAGGTATTAGGTAGTAAACAAGTACTCTTAATATACCGTATAGGTGGGAAAAGTGAGGTGCCTAGGCGAGCATACGATAAAAGTGGATGAATAGGGCTGGTGTGTGCGAAGTACTAATATTAAATTATTGTCATCCTGAGTGTCGACCCACGAAGCCTTTAGACGAAGGATCTATTCCGCTTGAAAAATCTCGGGCAATAACTAAAAAATAAGCGGATAATACTGGGCTGGCGCAAAACTATTCGTTTCTTACCGTACTAAGTATTCTTGCGCCAGACTTCCTGCAAGCAGGAAGGCATCCTGAGCCTCGCCCCGAAAAGTGTAGTTAGTCGTATATTCCGTTACTATTAAAGAACTGTCATTCTGAGCCCTGCTTACGGAGCCTTTAGACGAAGAATCTATTCCTCTTAAAAAATTCTTGGGTTAGTACGAGAGCAATGTATCAAAAGTGTACCTTGTACATTTATATCTATTCCTCTTTAAGCGGCAGAGAGTACTGGGCTGGCGCGAGAGTATACTTTTCTAATTGTAGTAGTCATTCACGCGCCAGACTTCCCGTAAACGGGAAGGCATCCTGAGTGTCGACCCGCGAAGCCTTCAGATGAAGGATCTATTCCGCTTTAAAGCACCCCAAACAAACCGCAAACAATCATTAAAGTGGGTAGCCTTAATTATACCTATAGGGAGTGCGCCTCCGCGTACATACTATAAAAAATCAAACCTATCCTTTATCTATATAATAAAATCGAAAAATATTGATTATTTAAATTTCATCAAGTCCTAGAATAGTGTCAGCACTCACTCCCAAGGCCTCGCACAAGCGCTGTAATTGCTCGTAGTTAGGCTTTCGCTTGCCATTCTCCCAGTAACATACACAAGTGGGAGACACACCGACCTTTTTTGCTAGCGCCGTAATAGACAGCCCCGCCTCTAGCCTTAACTCCTTGATGATGTCTTTAAATTCTTTTTCTTTCATAAAAATAAACCACCTTAAATATCCTCAAAACCTAGAACAATATTAGCGGACACATCAAAAACTATACAAATTTGTTTGATTTGGTCGTAACTCGGCTTCTTTTTGTCATTCTCCCAATAACTTATACATGCCTGAGTAACACCTAGTTTTTCAGCAAGTGCTTTACGACTTAAATTAGCCTCAATACGCAAGGCTTTTATAATTTCACAAAATTCCATATTATTATTTTTAACAAAAGTTAATTAAAAATACTTGACTTGTAACTACTGTTTATATTAAAATTGATTTAACCATAGTTAAAAGTGGTTTAAAAGCAACATAACTATAAAAATATCTACAAGGATGTCGATAAATTACATAGTATTTTTATAGCAATGAGTATAAAAGTTAATATTTCCTATATTTTACAATGTTATATCAAAGCCGTTTGTATGACAATTATCTCGCAATTTATTATAATTATTAGTAAAGTTATTTGCTTTGTTTAAATACTAAATGCTTTCGGTTTATGGAAAATAGTTAAACATGGAGTATTTAGAGCTTTTAATTTTTTTTTGCTTTAAAGAGGCTGAATACTTGCCCGAAAAATTAGAAATATATTGTTTTGTTCCAGAATTAAAAAACATTAAGTTTTAAAATTGCACCTATTAATTTAAGTTGCTATAAATAACAAAAATTTGCAAATAACTATTAAAATAGATAAGTTACAAAAAACTATTGGAGGAAGTAATGCAACAAAATTTAAAACGCCAGCGATTTAATAGGATAGTGATTGCACTCGCCATTCTCGTATTTTTAACAGGTGGCATTTTTTCCGCCATCAAGTTCCTCACCCCCGCCTCTGAGCCTGTGGAGGCGGCTGAAACCTATTATGTCGCTGGTTCGGATTCCGCCCGTTATACTGGTACAAGCAGCGCATATTCTGGCTCTTGCTATGCATATCTATATGTATATTGTGATAATTTGGGAGTATCATCAATTTCAGCAAATGTTGAATCAGATGGTGTGGAATATTCAGATGGCCGAGTGTGGAATGTTTATTTTGATTTGACTATTTCGCTCAAGGGATATTCTTGGTCAAGTAGTGCGACTTCTTTTAGTGCACGTTATACTTATGGACAAGGTTCATCCAATTCTACTTTGCGCACAGATTTAAAATCAACTTTGGATAATAATGGTGGTTCAAGTTTTACCTATACACGTAGTGGCAATACATTCACCTCATCCATTGAAGGCCTTTTTGGTAATCGTTGTGTTTCACAATTTAAAGATTCTACAAGATATTTTGTTGTGGTTATTAAATTAGAAAAGTCCACTGATAGTGTAAGGGCAAACACCTACACCCTAACTTTTGACTATAATGGTGGTAGCGGGAATATATTTACTAAAAGTGTTACTTATAATAGTCGTATAGACACATTACCGACAGCAAATCGCGATAATTATATTTTCCAAGGCTGGTATATTAGTGGTACTCAAATCACTGAAACCAAGACTTGGACTTGGGCATCCAGCCAAACCGCAGTCGCACGCTGGGAATTTGATGGCTACACACTGACTCCTAGCATAGATGGTGAGGTGGGCGGTAGTATAATAGGAGCGGATGCTGGTGAATACCCAAAAAACTCCTCGGTCACAGTCACAGCCTCGCCGGCGGAGGGCTATGTATTTGACCATTGGGTGCTAAATGGCACCTCCGCGACCGCAAACCCGTTAACTTTTACAATTACACAAAACAGCACCCTTGTCGCATACTTCCGCGAAATACCGAATGTCACCGTGACAATCTCGGGCGATATTGAGTGCGACATCCAAAAAACAGTGGGCGATGATGCCTTTATTGTAATCAAGCCTCCGACAGGCTACTATGTGTCTAGTATCACACTCGATAATATGACTTTTCCGATTCAGTTCTATCACGCGAATGTCTACGGCGCGGGCGAGGCGCACTTGGTTAGTTATACCGTACGCGACACTACAAACTCATTCTCGATTTACTTTGAAAACTTGTTTGGCTCGAGCACTCTCGAGGTGTTGCTCGTGAATGTAAAACCGACTTATCAAAACCCGCCACTGGGTGGGGCGAGCATCGAGGGTGTGGCGACCCAAGCAACCGTTGGCGGTGAAACTCGCGTGACTGGCTTTGACACGACTCTTGAAAATGCGACCGTGCACCTCAGCGCAGTTTCGTATTCGGGGTATGTGTTTGCTGGCTGGACTGCCAGCGATGGCACGGACTTATCCGCATACGGGAGTAGCGCAGACATCCCGTATAGCCTAATTGAGGGTAAAATAATTACCGCA
>CASEHF010000054.1 GCA_949287685.1 uncultured Christensenella sp.
GTAGACCACTGCGCAAGCCACTCAAAAACTTTTGTGCTAGTTAGCGCAAGTGACCTTGTCCTTTTTATTGCATACGCACAAGTGCGCCGCATTAAAAAAAGAACAAGTTCACCTTTGCGAGATTATATCTCGCAAAAGTTTTCTCGTTCTCCTTGCTTGTGGTCATAGTGGCGGGATTTGAACCCGCGACCCCTTAGTCCCTAACCAAGTGCGCTACCAGACTGCGCTACACCATGATATAGTTAAATGCAAATAATATTATATCTTTTATTATAGCCGCTGCATTTTGCGAGTGTTTTAACTCTGTGCCTATAATGCGATTTTGTATATAAATTTATAATACCACAAAACTACGAAAAAGTAAAGTGTTTGTAAAAAAATGATGTTAAAAAACTCAAAAGTGTGTTGGGTCATGGCTTGCAATATCAAATTTTTTGTGATATAATTGAAAAAATTTTAACTGGAGTATAGAAAAATGCAGAACAAAAGACATAGAAAATTAAAGTTATCATACAAAGTTTACACCTTCCCAAACGGTGCGAGGATTGCGTATAAAAGAGTTAGGCGCCTAAAGGGCTACAATGGCACGGCGCTTTATGCGGGTTTTAGCCGTGGCGCGTTTGCGGACACCATTCCAGGAATTGCGCACTTTATGGAGCATCAGTTGATGAAGGAAACAAAGAAAATGAATCGCGAGGATATGCTGAAATTTAAAAATGAAGTATGCTCGCTAAACGCATCGACTTCGGATGCTTATGTGTGTGTTTTCGGCGAGTTTTCAAACCGTATCAAAGACAAAGTTATCCCAGTTATCAGCGACTGCCTTTTTGAAAGCGTTTTCAAGCCCGAGAACCTTGATTCAGAGCGTGGGGTGATTCACGAGGAGTTGAATCAGCATCTTGAGGTCATTCGTACTGACATATGGGCAAATCACATCACGCTATTTGATAATTTGTCGCCGCTTACTACAAAAATTCTCGGCACGCACGAATCAATTGATAAAATAAAGGTCGAGGACATCGAGAAATTCCGCGAGCAGAATTTCAAATCTAACTATTTTGTACTAGCCGCGTATTCAAAACTTTCGTTTAATAAAATTAAAAAATTAGCAGAAAAGTACTTTATTAGTAAACTTCCCGAGATTAGCAATCCCGAGCCGCTACCATTTGACCCCGAGTATACAAAAGATAGCGCGATGCAAGTAATCCACAACGACCGTGAAAATGTGCATTGTGCAATCAGTTTTGCGTGTGATATAGGTTTGACAAATTGCGAAAATATCAACGCGTTTGACTGGGTAGGCGACAGTTTTAATATCAACAATGTTTCGCTTACTTATGCGCTTCGTTCAAAAGGGTTGGTGTATGGTACTAGACACTCTATGAGAACTCGTAACAAATCTAGTATTTATACAATTCGTTTCCAAACCAGCCCCAACAAACTTATGGAGACTATTCAGGGCATTGGCGAGTACCTTCATTAATCATATAATAACCCAATTCCACAAGAGCGCTTTGAGGCACTTCGTGAGCGTGATAAGCAGGTAAAAGATATACTAATTGATGGTCCTAGAAATCCTAGCGCTATCGCGAGTAGTTATATGCGCGCACTAAGCACCAACGATGAGTATTTCAAGTTGAATTTCAAAAAAGAGGACAAAAAACTCAAGCGCGAGCAAATCTTTGATTTGGTAAAGGCGCTATTTAATGAAAATGCTAGAATGTTTATCACCGTTATGGGTAATGTAGATAAAAAAGAGTTGCCAAGTTTTGAGGAAATAAGAAAGGTTTTGGTTGGCGGACTAAAGTAAGTATCTTGCATATTTATGCAAAATTTATACGATAATCATGATTGGTAGTTAAATACTTCAAAACTCAGTATAAATCGAAAAATAAATAAATTACATAAAAATTCGAAAAAAATATAAAAAACGCTTCAAAATTGCATTTTTGAGGCGTTTTTTTATAAAAACTAGCATTTTTTAATTCGCAAACAAAGAATTTACTTGTTTTTTATTTATAAAGTTTTAGTATAATTATAAATCTTTTAGACTGTGTGTATTTTTTGTATTATTTATTGATATTATTTAACTTTTGAGCGTAAACCATTTTTAATTTTTGCCAATTTAGTAGTTTAATTTTATAATATTTTGCTTGTGTCTTGAAATCATTCAAATAGTTTGGAAATTCGATAAAATTATGGTAAAATACAATATAGAAAAAAATAACAAAAAAATCTTAAAAAATATGAAAAATTATAAAAATTAGTATTAATATAGAGGTTGCGATATGAAAGTGATTATATTTGACTTTGATGGCACTTTGCACACTGGGGAGCCGTGGAGTAACTGGCATAGTTATATGCTGGATACTTTGCATTACGCTTTGCCTAAGTATACCGAAAAGCAAATTTTGGAGTTTTTAGAAAAGTATAACTTAACGCTCGATAGTATGACCTCACAGATTGCCGATGCGTTGATTTCGGAGTTTGGCACGGCGCAAGGTATGGTAGATTTTCAGAGCAAAAATATCTATAGACTGGAATATCAAAAACTTGAGATAATCAACCCAGGTTTTCTCAAAAATTTGAGCAAAAAATATAATTTGTATATCGTATCAAATTCTCCAGTCGCATCAATCACGCGCCACTTCGAGCATTGGGAAATTGATGTAAAATGGTTTAAAGGCATATTTTTTAATCAATTTGAGAACAAAAACCCCACAAAAGGCGTTTTTTATCGCAAAATTATGGAGAAAGAGGGGGTCGCGCCTGCTGATGTGTTGGTGGTGGGTGATAATGTGCGCGATGATTTGGTGCCAGCTGAAAAATTAGGAATGCGCACTTTCCATACTACTATGTTTCAAGATATCTATGACTTTTTTGGTTTTAAGAATAAGGGTAAACACACCTATCATCCTAAATGTAACGATGCCTAGCATGATTTAGGTTTTTAATGTGTTATTTGTTTTACCTCGACCCGCGGTGCGATGTGTAGAGCGCGCGGCTCGGTAAAAGTAATTAAGCGGAATAGATGCGGTGCGTGGGCGGTGCGTAGCCGCACACGCAATATATACTATTAAGTAAGGCTATTTCACTTAAATAATTGTTTGCGGTTTGCTTGGGGTGCTTTAAATCGGAATAGATCCTTCGTCTAGGGGCTAACGCGGGTCGACACTCAGGATGCCTTCCCGCTCGCGGGAAGTCTGGCGCGTGAATGACCACTACAATTAGAAACGCAGACTCTCGCGCCAGCCCCCTCATTCCGCTTGAAACACTACATCGCGGGTACGACTATGCGCTATTTATCGGGCGTGAGAGTGAGGCTTGAGCCGAACGGTGCGAACCCTTGGGTTTGAGTCCTCCGCACTTGTGCGGCAAACTGAAAGTTTGCTCATCCGCACATAAAAAAGACACCTAAAAAGGTGTCTTTGGTGCGGATGAGAGGCGCGATGCGTTAAGAAAACAGCACGGGCGTGCTGTTTTTAGCCA
>CASEHF010000055.1 GCA_949287685.1 uncultured Christensenella sp.
TGAATTTTTAAATAATGGCTACACGGTTATCCTCACCGCAAATGATGCTACTCAATGCGCGGACATAGCAGAAAAACTGGGCAGATATATCGCCACAAACACAATTGCGGCAATCACCGATGCACGAAAAAATGTGGTAAATATTTTTATTCATCCGCTTTTGCTCGGCGCGTGTTTCGTTAAGGATAAAATTTTGCTGCTTGGCAATCGCGACAGTCACTTTGCGCGCCTCAAAACCAAATGGGACAAAAAGATTGTGAGTGTCACTGACACTTTTACTTTACCCGAGCAGGGGGATTATGTCGTGCACGCGATTCACGGTATCGGCGTGTGCGAAGGCGTTACGCAACTGTCAGTTGGCGGCGCAAAACGCGACTATATCGTGGTAAGTTATAAAAACAACGACCGCTTGTATGTGCCTACAGAGCAGGTCGATATGCTAGGTAGATATATAGGCGGGGACAAGGCACCTACGCTTTCAAGTATTGGCGGGAATAGTTTTGAAAAAGTAAAACAGCGCGTTCGTGAGAGCGTAAAGGCGCTAGCATTTGACCTCTTAAAACTTTACCACGAGCGCGAAAAGAGTAAAGGTATCGTGATGCAGGTCGACGCGGGGACACTCGCTGAGTTTGAGGAGAGTTTTAAACACATCCCGACCCCTGACCAGGAAAAGGCGTTTAACGATGTTTACCACGACCTTTCTAGTGGCAAGATTATGGATAGACTAATTGTGGGCGATGTGGGGTATGGCAAGACCGAGGTCGCATTGCGTGCTGCATTTGTGGCGGTGCTGAGTGGGTATCAGGTGGCAGTAATAGTGCCTACGACAATCCTTAGTGAACAGCACTTTAATACCTTTAACGCTAGACTACAAAATTATGGTATAAAGGTGAGGTGTCTAAACCGCTTCCGTACGGCAAAGGAGCAGCGCGAAATTATCGAGGATGTGGGGAGTGGAAAAGTGGATATCCTAATCGGCACACATCGAGCATTGAGTAAAGATGTGAGTTTTGATAACCTAGGGCTACTCATCCTCGATGAGGAGCAGCGGTTTGGCGTAGGGGACAAGGAAAAGTTAAAAAATATCAAGAAAAATGTCCATGTCCTCACGCTTTCCGCGACACCTATTCCTAGGACCTTGCATATGTCGCTAGTGGGGATTCGTGATATCACAACAATAGAGACCCCGCCACTCGAGCGCTTGCCCGTGCAGACCATTGTGTCGCAATTTAGTTATAACCTGGCTAGCACGGCGCTTCGCCGTGAAAAGGCTCGCGGTGGGCAGAGTTTAGTCGTGTATCCTCGGGTCGAGAATATTGAGAGTTTTGCTAACAGTTTGCGTGCCGAACTAGGGAGTGAATTTACGGTCGCTGTAGCGCACGGGCAAATGGATAAAAACGCGATTGAGGATGTAATGCTAGCGTTGTATCGGGGAGAGGTCGATGTGCTAGTCGCTACGACCTTGATTGAGAACGGTATCGATGTGCCGAACGCTAACACTTTATTCGTGGTTTCTGCGGAAAAACTGGGGCTCTCGCAATTATATCAATTACGAGGTAGAGTGGGGCGGAGCGATAGGCTAGCGTACGCGTATTTTACCTATATGGATGAGGGGAAACTCTCGAACAATGCCTACGAGCGACTGTCTGTACTAATGCAGTATACGGCGCTGGGTAGCGGGTTTAAGATTGCTATGCGCGACCTTGAAATTCGTGGCGCTGGAAACATCTTGGGACCAGAACAACACGGGCAAATGGAAAAGGTCGGCTACGATATGTACTGTAAAATTCTCGATAGCAGCATTGCCGAACTAAAGGGCCAGCCAATTTATGAGCCTCAGCCTGTAAAGATAGAGGTCGATACCGATGCATTTATTCCAAACGACTTTATTTTAGACAAAGCCCAGCGAATGGAGGTGTATAGCGCGATTGCAAATATTGCTACCGATGCCGATTATGAGCGCGTGCGTGCCTTAATCGAGGACAAATACGGGAGTGTCCCACGGGCAGTCTTGGGGCTACTTAATGTAGCACTACTCAAGGCAAAATGTCAGCACCTCGGCGCCGTGCGTGCGAGCGTTACGCACGAGCATAGCAATATTTACTTTACCGATTCCGAAAACTTATTTTCGAGACTCAATAAAATGCAAGGCGTGCGCCCCGATGTTTTAAACAAAGACAATATGGCAATACTAAAACTTGACAATCACGGACTAGATATTTCGGGCATTTGGACCCGTACTTTCGCTATTTTGGACAATTTGCTGTAAAAAAATCTTGCTAAATAATTGCCAAAAAGCGCAAGTTGTGCTAAAATAGTCACTACTATGAATTTTTGGAGATGAATCTTGGCTAAAACTAATACAAAGAAAAAGACTAATTTTTTTAAATTATTTGCGTTAACAATTTGCGTGCTACTCGTACCAATGCTCGCTGCTTGTGACCTCGTGAGTGTCAATGTGGACAAGCAATTGAATATGGTGGCGGCTAGTTTTGATAATGGCAAGGTCGAGGTGACCCGTGAGGATTTAATCGTTACTTACAACAGTATCGGGAACAGTCGTTTTGACAACTCTAGCACACCTACAAAAGAGGGTATTGAGCAAACGCTGGAGTTAACCCTAAATAGGGCTATTTTAACGGAGTTTTTGACCTCGGATGACTTCGCTAGCGAGCGCGAGAGACTCGGTTATGATAAAATTACCTTAACTACCGCGCAAAGTAACGAGATTTGGCGCAATGTGTACTCATACCTAAAT
>CASEHF010000056.1 GCA_949287685.1 uncultured Christensenella sp.
CGTGTGGTAATTATGGCTCAAAAACGCGTGAATGTCGCTGTACACCTACACAAATTCACAAATATCTCGACAAGTTAAGTGGACCATTGATGGATAGAATAGATATTCATGTTGAGGTGGATGGTGTGTCATATGATGAACTTGCCGATAAGTCTATGAAAGAGGAGCATAGCGCTGATATTCGAAAGCGAGTAAATCGCGCCCGTGCTCGCCAAATTACTCGCTTTAAAGGCACAAAAACCACCTGTAATGCTAAAATGACATCTCAGCAGGTAAACGAGTTTTGTCGCCTAAATGAGGAGTGTACGGAGTTAATAAAAGAGGCTTTCGTGTCCTTTAATTTATCTGCACGCGCGTACAACCGCATTTTAAAGGTCGCGAGAACTATTGCAGACCTCGATGATAGTGATGAGATTGAATTGTATCACTTGGCAGAGGCTATTGGGTATAGAGCGCTAGATAAAAAGTATTGGGTGTAACTATGAGTGATTTAGAAAGAGTATTTTTATGGTTATCGTTGTCGGATATGCCTGTTAAAAAGTTGTATGATTTTGCATTATCTTTCGATAATTTTAGCGATATGTTACATATACATTCGTACGATAGTCACATTATGCAATATTTGTCAGGAAAGGAATTTCAAGAACTAATTACTTTACGCGACAATGGCAAGTTAGAAAATTTGATTGAGTATTTAAATACCTCAAAAATAAAATATGTGACACTAAATAGCCCAAATTATCCAAAAGTATTTTATAGCCTTGACATTCCTCCTTTTGTAGTATATTATATAGGAAATCTCGAATTGTTAGATACGAGAAGTGTAGCAATAGTCGGTTCGCGTGTGTGCTCTCGGTATGGTGCGGAGCAGGCGCAAAAGTTTGCTTGTAAATTGGCGGAGGCGGGTTTTACTATTGTCAGTGGACTTGCTGAAGGTATTGATGGTAATGCGCATATCGGCACGCTGAAAGCAAAGGGCAAAGCAATAGGCGTGTTGGCTGGTGGACTAAAACATATTTATCCCGCTATTAATGTGCAACTTGCTCGTGATGTCATCAATAGCGGAGGTGTAATAATTTCGGAGAAAGCGCCCGATGTGAACCCAAAGAATTTTACATTTGTACAGCGCAATCGTATGATTGCTGCAATTGCTGAGGGAGTGTTTGTACCCGAGGCTGGTGAAAAGAGTGGAGCATTGTATACCGTAAACTTTGCGCTCGATATGGGCAAAGATATATTTGCATTACCAGGCAATATTGATAGCCGTACGAGCGTAGGTACTAATATGCTAATTAAGCAGTTTTACTCCTGTTGTGTCACGACTCCTGAGGATATAGTGTCTACTCTTAATGAGACTTATGAGTCTACACATTCTTTCGAAAAACAAACAGCGAATATAAAGATTGTTGACAAACTCGCCACCTTAAAGCCTGATGAGCGGGCGGTTATGGAAACCTTGGCTGTAGAGGCGCAACATTTTGATGAAATTTTAGAAAAAACGAAAATAGATTCAAAAAAGTTGATTGGACTGTTGACAACTTTGGAAATTCGTGGTTTAATAAATAAGTTACCGAGTAATTTTTATAAGTTAAAGGATTAAATGGGTATGTACTATCAAATGCTATTGTTTTTATTTGTTGGTTTTTGGATAATTAAATGGCTAGCCAGCAGATAAGGCGCGCTTTTTAGGAGGTATAAATGAAATTAGTAGTTATAGAAGGTCCTGGTAAACGAGATACTATAAAGAAATATTTGGGTGCAGATTACGAAGTTTTTGCGACAAAAGGGCATATTAGAGATTTGCCAGTGCATGGGTTTGGCGTAGATATAAATAACGGGTTCGAGCCGAAGTATGAGATTATAGGCGATAAACAAGATGTAATAAAGTCGCTAAAAGAAAAGGCTAGCAAAGCCGAGAGGATCTTTATAGCGACCGACCCTGACCGCGAGGGTGAGGCGATTTCGTGGCATGTGGCATATGTATTAGGGCTAAATCCAAGTGACAACATTCGTGTAGAGTTCAACGAGATTTCAAAAAATGTCGTAAATAACGCGATTATGGAGCCTCGTAGTATCGATATAAATCTAGTAAACGCGCAGCAGGCGCGCAGAGTGCTGGATAGACTTGTAGGTTACAAACTTTCACCAATTTTATGTAAAAAAATTCAACCAAAGCTCAGTGCTGGTAGAGTGCAGTCGGTTACCCTAGAATTAGTGGTTGACCGTGAGCGCGAGATATTGAATTTCAAGCCCGAGGAATGGTGGGCGATTACTGCAAACCTTGCTAAAATCGGTGAGCCAGATAGGCAGTTTAGCGCAAGTTTAGTAAATAAAGATGGTAAGAAATATAAAATTAGAAATGCTGAGGAAAAAGATGCGTTTCTAAAAGATATTGCTAACCAAGTTTGGAAAGTTGGCAATATAAAAAAATCAGTTACGAAATCGCATCCGTTGGCACCGTATATTACGAGTACAATGCAGCAAGATGCTCTAAATAAACTCGGGATGTCCTTAAAG
>CASEHF010000057.1 GCA_949287685.1 uncultured Christensenella sp.
TACTACAGTCGTTAATTCTGAGGGTACATATAGTGTCGAGATAAATGGCATACTTATTCCAGCGTTTACGACAAGCGTGCCTCACATTGCTGATATCAGTGAGTACTTAAATCTAGGGCAGAATACTATTTCGGTTTACTCATCAAGTTCAGGGCAGTTATATATCGAGAGTGACCGTATTAGTATCGATATGAATTATTCATATGTGTTGTCTGGTAGCACGGAGTTGATTTTTACCGCAGCACCAGATTCTCGCGAAGTACAAATCACGATACCCGCGCTAAATAGATATGTGACTCATTATTATCTAGAGTTTAGCACAGGCGAGACTAGGACTGCTGTTAGTATGGATGAGGAAGGCAGAATTGTAGCGGGATTGGATGCGGTGATTAATGTTGGTTTTGACTGCTTGCCTTTACACAAAGAAACCACAATTACCGTGTACGCTGGTAGAATTGATGCGACCACTTACCAAGACAACCTAACCTCGTGCAATTGGGAAACGCAATTTACAAATGCCTTGTTTATCGATGCTCCCGAAATTAGTCTCGATGAGAGCGACTATGTTTTAACAATCTCTATTACAAATGAGTCTATTCCATACACAAGTGCGATTGAGTGGCGAGTGACTGGTACGACTGGCGTAAATTACACGGCGTATATTACGGATTTAACTAGTACGACTTATACAATCAATCTAAAGGACCTCAGTCTTGTAAACGATGGAGAAGAGTTGCTAGTGGGGGACTACAATATCTACACTGCCAGCATTGCGAGTGCCAATAATATGCGTTCTCCCGACAACTCAAAGAGTTTTACAATTTCTAAAAAATTGGCGACACCTACAAATATCATTGCCGCTGATGACAACTCATATCTACAGTGGGATTATGTAGAATATGCGACAGGTTACGAAATTAAGGTCGATGGCGTAGTTCGTGATGATTTTGTATTGGGTGAGTACACCGCAGCGGTTGCGGGCGAGTATAGGCGCGTAATTCGTATGACTATACCTAGCGGATTCTTTAGTGAGGTAAAGGTCTACAACTTCGAGATTACCGCCCTCCCAGGCGATAGTAATTACTACGAGCGTAGCGATGCGGGTGTGTATGCTTGGGACTTTTCAAATCAAATACCTAGCCCTGTCGTGTCTGTGATTCAGCGAAACAATCAAACCTACCTACAAATCGTATACAACGCGCTAGCAGGGAGTTATACATTAACTACTAGCCAGTTGCCAAATGTAAACGAAAACATAGCAGCAACCAATACCGATGGCTTCGTTTACTATAATCTCGAGAACCTCATGAATTTAAATTCGGCACTCGCTGGAGAGTATACCTTAGAGATTGTAGCAAACCCGAGAGATACTAGTACATATAACGCTAGTAAACCAACCATTATTTTATTTACTTGGCAGAAAATGTTTAATACCCCTACGATTTCTGTTTCACAGGATATGGCGGAGAATGCAGTCGTGATAATGTGGAACGAGGTGACCGCCGAACTGGTGGATGGTAGCAGCGTTTCACCTGGCGGGTATTATGTGGTCGTAATCGGTGTCGATGATGGTATTACTTATGTGGAAAAAACCGTACTTGAGAGTAACTACGCATTAACCAGTACCGAACTCGAGTCTATGACCAGCGGCGACTATTTCGTGTCGGTAACGGCACTAGGGAATGGTGCATTGCTCGACAGTTACACAGGCTCTATACGCTTTATTTATCAAGAACAGTTAAACACTCCAAAGATAGCGTTTGTTGGTTCGAGTGATAATTATGATGAAATCATAGATGCCGCCTCTACGACAATTTCGATTCAAAACCCTGACTCCAGAGCAAATAAATTTGAGTTAAAGGTAGAACTTATCGATAGCACGGGTGATATTGTAAGTAGCGTTGTTTTCGATAGCCTCACTTTACAAAACAATCGCTTTACCTTGTATGGCGACACGCACTTTAGTGAGCGCGGAATTTATAAAATTTCTACAAGATACGCGCGTAACGACCAGTATGCGCCCAGTGCATGGAGTAATGAATTAGTTGTGTATGTCGCTAAGACCTTTGAGGTGGCTAAAAATATTACGATGTCAAACCCAAGTGGTACGGACTTTGTCGTTAACTTCGATGAGTTGACAATCCCGGGCAATTTGACTACTTTCATAGGTTATACCGCGAGCGTTTCGTATAACAATGCAGGGGCTACCGATTCTAAAACTTTCTTGTCTACGCAAATTTCAAACGGCGAGTTCAGTTTTACGGGTGATGAGGCTTGGGTAACAGCCTTTACGACTCCATCTTCGCGTTTTACTATCACTATTTCTGCCACCACTTCGGCAGTAAGTTGCTCACCTAGCGATTTGGGATTAGAGTCTTTCAACTTT
>CASEHF010000058.1 GCA_949287685.1 uncultured Christensenella sp.
TCCTTTTTAATATTATCATATAAAATAAAAACTTTTTCAAGCAAATATGCCGTAATTGTCAAAATTTTGATTAACTTTGTGTAAGTATGATTATTTTTGGACCCCTAATTTTAGAACGAATAGAAATACAACTATGTACTATTTTTATAGTTGGTATGATTAATATACTATATAGATGGAAAAGTGAATTGCTTGAGCAAGCCGCCGAAAAAGTGGATGAGTATGGCTGGCGCAAAACTATTCGTTTCTAGTTGTAGTATACACCCATAATACATTATATTATATCAAGAGGAATAGATTCTTCGTCTCAGGCTCCGTAAGCAGGGCTCAGAATGACAGTGCTTTAAAAGTACCGCGGGTACGGCTTTGTACTATTTTATTACAAGTACGGTAAACCGCTTTTCATAGGTTGGCTCAAAGTGATTAGTCGTATATACCCGTAATAATTTAAAGATACTAGTCATCCTGAGCACTCCCCGCGTTAGCCTTCAGACGAAGGATCTATTCCTCTTAGAAATTCTTGGGCTATGACTTAAAAAAAGATGCATATGGGCTAGCACAAATGATAAACCGCACCCCAAGAGTAAAATACTTTTGAGATGCAGTCTACAGCAAACCATTATTTTTTTATTATAAAATAGAATTAAAGCCTTGTATCCTTTAAGATTAAATTTTATCTCAATACAATGCTATTTGACACGGGCGAGATGTGGTCGCCTTCGCTCAAAACGACCGAGGAAAAATGTTCATACTCGCGCACCAGACCGCCGATACGGATGTTTACCTGTTTGGTGTTCTCATCGGCGGAAAGAATTGTATACTTGCCTGGGAGCAGGTCGCCAGATTTCGACACCAAGTACTCTCTGCCGCGCTCCAAAATGTGGTCGCCTTTGTTGAGGCTGATTTTTACATTTCCGCGCTCATCCACGACATCGTTTGAGCGTGTGTAACGCACGCCATCGATGATTTTTACACCATCGACTTGGTACTCTTTTTCCTTGTTACGCCTACGAACGGCGGTGATTACCCACGCAAGCGCCACAATTACCAGCACCGCGCCCACGCAAATCAATGCAATTTCACTCCAAATCATAATTTCCTCCTTGCGCGCCGAACAGCCTACGAACAGTACCGAGAGTTTAATCATCGGCTAATCTGCGCACTTTAAATTTATTTAATTTTGTTGTGTTAACTTGTGCGCATCCTTATTAATACGCACATTTTTTATCTTTCGGTCAAAAATATGTAGTTTTAGTATTTATTTTCTTTTTGGTTTTATTTTTGTAAACTTTGCTTGTTTTCTATAAACTCATTTGTTTTATTCACCAAGTCCTCTACATCAATCTTGTGTGGCTCACGCAAAATTCTAAGCAAGTCCTCGTGGCTTTTTGTCGCCATTAAATAGCCCATAATTTCATAGGCAAACACATAACAAAATTTAATATTATAAAAATTTTTCGTTAAATCTTGGGGGTCGTACTCAATTTTGCGGTTGAGGTCGTACTTCGTTTGTTCACTTAGTTGCGTGGCAATTCCTTCCATAATTAGAGCGGGCATAATGCTTTTATTTAGCAAAATTTCCTCGTGGCACGAATGAACAAACTCGTGAACCAGTACCTTTTTGTAATCCTCAAGTGTAGTGTCCTCGTGCTGGGGTGCATTCTTATAAAGGTCGAAATTCAAAATATGAATATTTCCATTCTTCACCGTTGCCACATTCCATCCCTGATAGCGCTCTGGATACTTACCGTTTTCGGTGCGCAAGTCGATAAAATCTTGCAAATTGTTATAGAAAATGATTTCCACTTTTTTAGATAGTTTTTCAATTCCAAAAAAGTCCATTATTCGCTTTTGTTCACGCTCTAAACTTTCTAATATTTCTCTAGCAAAAGTTTCATCACTTTCACTGCATTTTATCATAAAAACTTCATTCTCAATTTGCATAAAACATCACCCAACCCACAAATTTACCACATACCCGCTTTATTTGACAACTTTGTTGCAGAAAAACGCCACTTCGGTGCTTCTAGAATTAAATTTTAATTAATTAGTTTATCTCATGAGCAACAAAAAGCAGTCTACTCAATCCACTAATTTATGACTCAGTAATTTAATTTTTGACCCCGTAATCACCG